>NZ_JAJCGR010000049.1:0-18603 GCF_020553125.1 Blautia sp. MSK20_18 | reverse complement strand
TCTCCACGAACCATAACAGTTACAAGACCGGAACCGATCTTCTCTGTTCCTACAAGTGCAACGTTAGCTGCCTTGCACATCTGGTCAGCTGCCTCGATAGCTGCTGTAAGTCCTCTTGTCTCAACCATTCCTAATGCTTCCTGTGTCATGATTATATCCTCCTTATGGATTGTTAATGCTTTATTTGTTCTGTTTACTTCTGACTTTTTTGGTGCAGCAGTTTATTTTTCGCTGCTGTTTTTGCTTTCCAGTGCTGTTTCCGGATTCTCTTGCTGTTTCTTTTTCCACCGGCTTGCACTCAGCTCAACCAGTTTGACGATTTCCTCGTGAGGATTGGCAATTACCGCATAACTGGCAGGTTTCTTGATTGCCTGCTCTACTGCCGCATTGACAGCTGCTGTAACTGCTGATACATCGCCTTGTACGATCAGGGTCACCAGTCGTCCGCCCAGCTTACGCTCCCATGACGCCAGCTCAACGTCTGCCGTTTTGCACATGATGTCCAGGGCATTGATCGCCGCAACCACACCTGTGATTTCTATAAATCCATATGATTTTCCCATGAGCGAACTCCTTAATTAATTTCTGTTCCTCTCAAAGCCTGAATTAGAGCTTCGGAAGAATTTTTTCTACATCTGTATGAGGTCTCGGGATCACGTGTGTAGCTACGAGCTCTCCAAGTCTGGATGCTGCTGCGCTTCCGCTCTCTACTGCTGCTTTTACAGCGCCTACGTCTCCACGAACCATAACAGTTACAAGACCGGAACCGATCTTCTCTGTTCCTACAAGCGCAACCTCAGCTGCTTTTGTCATTGCATCTGCTGCCTCGATTGCAGCTGTGAGGCCTCTTGTCTCAACCATTCCTAATGCTTCCTGTGCCATGATTCTATCCTCCTGAATCTTATCTTCGTTACAATTTTATCATATATGATTCCGCCACTTTTGTAAAGTAAACTTCGGAATCCGCTTAATCTTTATCCAGGGCGCTGATCTTCAGCATTTTCTGTGTACCTGGTTCCGGGTTGGGGATTATGTAATGCTGTACCACACCTGTCATGCTCTCTGCGACTTTCATGCCGGCTTCTACCGCTGCCGTGACATCTGACACGCTTCCGCGGTACTTGATGCAGACAAGAAGCGGTACTGGCAGGCTGTCCGCATTCGCCGGTTTATTCTTATCGAATACCTCCAGGTGGACATTTGCAGCCTTGCACCCGGCGTCAGCTGCCACAAAGGCTGTCGCAAGTCCGAAGACCTCAAGAATTCCTACAGCTTCTGCCATGTTGCTTCTCCTTTCCCGTTAAGGTTATTTATTAACAATCGCGATCTTAAGACCTGTCATTGCCAGGTTTGTCTCAAGTGCCTCGTTGATCTCCTCAAGCGGGAACTTGTGTGTGATCAGCTCAGACATTGGAAGTCCGATTGCTTTTGCTCTCTTAAGGAAATCAAATGTTGTTGCATAGTCTCTGAGGTTGTATACCCAGGAACCAACAAGGTTGATCTCTTTGGAGCAGAGGTCGAAGTGCGGGTTGATGGTAGCGTCTCCACCGTTGATGAAGAAACCAAGCTCGCAAAGACCGCCGCCGTTGCGAATAAATTTGTAGATGTTGGAGTGTGCATGAGGATTTCCAGTACACTGGAAAGCGAAATCTGCAAGATGTCCGCCCTGAGCCTCTTTAACAGCCTCAGTAAGTGCCTCAATGCCCTTGAAGTTCATGAAGTTAACGGTTGTGTTTGCTCCCATTCTCTTGGCAAACTCAAGACGTTTCTCATTTCCGTCTACTGCACAGATATTATGAACGCCCATTGTATGGAGAACTGCGATGCAGATAAGACCGATCGGTCCGCAACCCTGAACAACAACTCTGCTGTTGAATTTCAGGATTCCTGTTGTTTTTGCTCTCTCTACAGCATGTACAAGTACTGCACATGGCTCGATGAGGATACGGGAATCAAGATCCAGGTCACTTACATTAAAGAATGTGGAACCGAATTTTCCGCCTCTGATGAAGATGTAATCAGCGAACCAGCCGTTGAATTTAACGTCGTCATCCGGAAGAAGTCCGTATACGTCAGCGCCACCTACGTTCTTCTTGTTAAGGTCGAACATTGTGATTTCCGGATCATCTTTGAAGATCATACAGGTAACGATCTTGTCGCCGACTTTAACCGGTTTACCAGCTGTATCAACTTTAACGTTTTTACCCATTTTTACGATCTCACCGGTTCCCTCATGTCCGAGAACTACTGGGATAAGACCAAACGGGTCATTTTTGTACTCATGAGCATCTGTTCCGCAGACGCCGCAGCCCTCAACTTTAACGAGGATGTCGTCGTCACCAACTTCCGGAAGATCATACTCCTGAAGCTCAAAATGTTTCTTCTCTGTCATCATTGCTACTCTTGCTTTTTTCGGAATTGTGTTTCCTGCCGGAGCAGCCGGAGCGCTTGTTGCAGCAGCTGCTGCAGGAGCGTTTCCTGTCATGCCGGAGAGAACCTGTTTAACGATTTCTTCGATATTTACATTGTTCATATCCATTGTTTCTGTTCCTCCTGATTAACGAATGCAAAGGCTGTCTGTCATTACGCAGCGTCTTCTCTTTGTGAATGTGCTTGCGCTTGTAAGTCCCTCACCGGTACGGCTTGCAATTGTGAATGTACAGAAACCTTCTCCGCCAAATCCAAGTGCGGAATAGGACGGGCCGTTCTTTACAAGGATTGCGGTATCAATTGCTTTCGCATATTTTGTAATGTTATCAATATTCTTGGAATGAATATGTGCGGAATGACGGTTGCCATGCTCAAGCCATACAGCCTGCTCTACAGCATCGTCAAAATCCTTAGCTCTTACGATTCCGAGGATTGGCATCATAAGCTCTGTTGTGATGAGCGGATGTTCCTTCGGTCCTTCAAAGATAATGCAGCGGGTATTTGCCGGTGCCTGAACTCCGATCATGGAAAGAAGTGTCTTCGCGTCACGTCCTACACATTTACGGTTCAGCTTGCCACCTGCAAGTACAGTCTCAACAAGTTTGTCCTGCTCTTCCTTGGATGCAAGATAGCAGTCATTCTCTGTGATCATGTAGTGCATTAACTCATCAACTACGGAAGATACTGCAACAACTTCCTTCTCAGCGATACATGGAAGATTGTTATCGAATGTACATCCGTTTACGATATCCTGAGCTGCCTTACGGATATCAGCAGTATCATCAACCAGTGCCGGTGGGTTACCTGCTCCTGCACCGATTCCTCTCTTACCGGAGGAAAGAACTGCTGTTACAACACCAGGGCCGCCTGTTGCTGCGATCAGATGGATATCTTTATGTTTCATCATAATATTGCTGGTCTCAAGTGTTGGTTTCTCAACAGTAACAGCGATATTATCCGGGCCGCCTGATTCCAGGGAAGCCTCATTTAAAAGATTGATTGCGTAAATAGAAGTTTTTACAGCTGCCGGATGCGGGTTGAATACAACTGTATTTCCGCCTGCCAGCATACCCATTGTGTTACAGAGAACTGTTTCACTTGGGTTTGTACATGGTGTGATCGCACCGATTACACCAAATGGTCCCATCTCGATCAGAGTCAGTCCTCTGTCTCCGGACCATGCAGTTGTTGTAATGTCTTCGGTACCAGGTGTCTTGTCTGCTACCAGGTGATGTTTGAGGATCTTGTCTCCTACATTACCCATACCAGTTTCCTCAACACCCATACGAGCCAGTACTTCCGCATTTTCTTTGATCTTTTTACGGATGCAGGTGATGATTTTTTCTCTCTGGTCCATAGACATTGTCTTAACTACCTGCTGCGCTTTTTTCGCTGCTTCGATAGCATCATTCATATCCTTGAAAACGCCATGTTTTCCGGCCGGAGCATCTGCAATCTGCATTTTTGCCATAACTTCCTGTACAATTTCCTGTACCATATTCTCACTTATTGGCATGAGATGTCCTCCTTAATATTCCGTCAAAAAATTATTTCAGGCCAAGCTGAGCCATAACCTGTTTTGTGATCTGAGCTACAAGCTCTGCATCTGCGTTTGCTGTTGCATCTGCTGCAGGAGCTGCATCTTTGTCACAGTCTTTTCCAACAAAATCATACTGATATCCTGGGAACTGTTTGTAGTCCTCACTGTGGCATGCGCCGCCGCAATTGTGGCAGTTCTTTCCATCTTTGTTCAGGCAAAGGTTTGCCGGATGTTTTCCAGGCATACCGAATTTACGACGGATTGCATAGAGTTTCTCGATGTTCTCTTTGTCGAATTCCTTCGGGCCGCCAAGAAGTTTGCTCTGATACAGAAGCTGTGCGTAGAACTCCACAGACTCCATCTTCATGTATGCAGCGTTAAGGTCTGTGCTCCATGTAAGTGCTCCGTGGTTCTCAAGAAGTACTGCATCGAAATATGGAAGGTATTTCTCAAGGTTATCCGGAATCTCCATTGTGGAAGGTGTACCGTACTCAGCGATCGGAACGCATCCAAGAGCGATAACTGCCTCTGGCATGATCGGCTGTGTAAGCGGGATACCTGCGATTGCGAAAGATGTAGCGTAGATCGGATGAGCATGTACAACAGATCCTACGTCCGGTCTCTTCTCATATACTCTCATATGCATCTTGATCTCAGATGATGGTTTGAATCCCGGGTTAGCCTGGATTACATTACCCTTGCCATCTACTTTACAGATGAACTCTGGTGTCATGAAACCTTTGGATACACCTGTTGGTGTGCAAAGATATTCATTCTCTGCCACTTTAACGGAGAAGTTTCCGTCGTTAGCTGCAACCATGTTACGGTTGTAGATTCTTTTACCGATGTCGCAAAGCTGTTTTTTGATTTCAAACTCGTTTACCATGCTTAATTTCCTCCTTGAGCATTGGATTGCACTATTTTGTTTCTGGAAATATTTTACTCCATACCACAAAATAAGTCAAGGACAATCCGTTGTTTTGTGTTGGTTTCTTGTTGCTCATTATGTTGTTTTTATTGTTTTTTATGTTGTCTGTTTGCAGAGGATCTTTTCTCTGTAATTCTTTTATTTCTCAGCCGCCGATCTGGCAGTCCAGGCCGCATACCGCGTGTACCGCATTCTTTAACATCTGCATATGTTCTGCTGTCGGTGGAAGAATTCCTTCCATTAAATAGGGGCGTCCAAGGCCATCATATTTATCCTGTCCCAATCTGTGGTACGGAAGAAGATGGATCTTGTTTACACCTGGAAGGGATGCCGCAAATCTGGAGATTGCCTGGATCTCTTCCACAGAATCATTGAAAGTCGGAATAACCGGAACGCGGATCACCAGTCTGGTCTTGCCATAGAGTGCAACCTTTCTTGCATTCTCCAGCATCAGTCCGTTGGCCCGTCCTGTGAATTCTTTATGTTTTTCCTGATCCATATGCTTGATATCCATCAGATATACATCCAGATAGGGAAGTACCTGTTCGATCTTTTCCCATGGGGCACAGGCCATACTTTCTACCGCTGTGTTGATCCCTCTCTCCTTTGCCGCGCGAAGAAGATCTCTGGAAAAGTCCGCCTGACACATACATTCCCCTCCGGAAAGGGTGATCCCGCCTCCGGAACGATAATAATAGGCACGGTCTTTTTCCACCTCTTCGATCATCTCACGAACTGTCACGTCGCGGCCGATCACTTTATCTTCTCCCAGAACCTTCATGTTCTGGATCCGGTATTCCTGTGATTCCGGATTACAGCACCAGCGGCAGCGAAGAACGCAGCCCTTCAGGAACACGATGGTACGGATACCCGGTCCATCGTGTACTGAATATTTCTGAATATCAAAGATCCTGCCCTTTGTATCCAAATAGTCCATTCGTTACTCCTTTAGAAGCCCTGCTCAGTACGTCTGATGATATCGTCCTGCAGAGATCTGGAAAGTGTAGTGAACAATGCGCTGTAGCCTGCAACACGTACAACCAGATGTTTGTACTTCTCCGGATGCTTCTGTGCATCCAGAAGTGTTTCTCTGTCAACAACGTTAAACTGCATATGCATACCCTTCTGATCAAAGTATCCGCGGATCAGTGCTACGAATTTCTCCAGTCCTTCTCTTCCTGCAAGTGCTGACGGATGGAATTTCTGATTGAACAGTGTTCCGTTGGATACGATAAAATGATCCAGGCGGGATACAGAAGTTGCCGCAGCTGTCGGTCCCTTCACATCCTTGCCGGCTGACGGGGAAACACCATCTGCTACCGGAGTATGTGCGTAACGGCCATCCGGTGTTGCACCGGTCTGTCCGCCAAGAGGAACGTTTGCAGATACAGGATAAAGTCCTGCCTGATAATGTCCGCCTCTCGGGTTCATATATTTCTGAAGCGGCTTGGTGTAAGTATAAGCCACATCTCTTGCAAAATAATCCACATCCGGGATATCGTTTCCAAACTTCGGAACCTCCTCGATCATCTTGTGGATCTCTTCGAATCTTGCTTTCTTCTCCGGAGATGGCTCTGTTCCGAGAGCTGCTGTCATAACAGCTGTTGCGGTCTGCTCATTTACGCGGATGCCATTCTCCTGAAGCTTCTGCATAACAATGGTGGTGATATCTGCTGCAGACTGTGCATCGATACCCTTGCCGTAGTTCCATGCCAGAGCCTCCTTCAGCTCTTCCATGGTCATCTTCTTTTCTTCATATACAAGCTTGCGGATCGCATACAGAGAATCTGCCATGTTTGCAATACCAAATCCCTGAGGACCTGTAAAGTTATAAACAGCTCCGCCTTCCTGAACGGATTTGCCTCGTTTCAGGCAGTCATCCACCATACAGGAAAGGAATGGAAGCGGACATCTCTCCGCATGTGCCACATCAATGGCATTATCAGCATTTACAAGCAGGGAAATGAAATATTCCATCTGTTTCTTATATGCATCATAGAACTCATCGAAGCTCTTCATCTCTGTGACATCGCCGGTCTGGACACTGATCTGTACCCCTTTGTCCATACCATTAGAGAAAACCATCTCCAGCGGACGGCACATGTTAAAGAATGCAGCGTCATGCCAACCCTCTGTCTTACCTGCCTTCTGCGGTTCTACACAGCCGATGATGTTATATTCTCTGGCATCTGCAAGAGAAAGGCCGCGGTTCTGCAGTGCAGGAATGATAACCTCATCATTGTAATAAGCCGGAAGTCCGATTCCTGTTCTTGTAAGCTCTGCAGCCTTGATCAGGAATTCATGTGGTGATCCGTTCCATACTCTTACAGAAAGAGACGGTGCCGGAAGGTGCACATGCATAGACGCCTGGATGCACATAAAGGAGAGATCATTGGTCACATCCTCGCCATCCTTGTTCTGACCACCTGCGATCAGGTTCTGGAAAAGGCTGTAGCCTGCAAAGCCTTCTGCAGATGCAGCATCACGGCATTTATTCAGGTCGTTTAATTTTACCCATATGCAGTCCATCAGTTCCTGGGCAAATTCTCTGGTAAGATTGCCTGCTTCCATATCACTCTTGTAATACGGATACATATACTGGTCAAAACGTCCCGGAGAAATAGAATGTCCGCTGCTTTCCATCTGGATCAGCTGCTGTACAAACCAGAAGGACTGGCACGCCTCATAGAAGTTACGGGCGCCCTTCGCCGGTACGCGTGTACAATTGGATGCGATCTGAAGGAGTTCCTGTTTTCTGGTCGGATCCTGACACTGATATGCCATCTGCTCTGCGAGCTCGGCATAGCGATGTGCATAGTCGATAACTGCCTGACAGCTCATGATAACTGCTTCCAGGAAACGGGATTTCTTTGCGTAATCACCATCTCCTACATTACACTCATCCAGTTCCTTCTGAGCTTTGGCAATGATCCCTTCATAACCGATCGCCAGAACTTCTTCATATTTAACGGTTACGTGTCCTACACCATTGTAGAAATAGTTTCCGGGTGTAAAAATATTGTGGTCAATGGCAAGAATCGCTTCCGGTGCCATATAGGAGGTTGCAAGCTCACTGGTAGTCTTGCCTTTCCAGTATTTATGTACCTCACGGAGCTCCGCCTTGGTTTCCTCCGCAATATAAAATGGATCGGCTGTTCTGGTAGCCACTGTATCCAGCTCATCCTCCAGCCACTGGAAAGAATACTCCGGAAACGTCTGACAGCCTCTCGGCGCCAAAGTGCTGCTTCCGACGATCAGCTCCTCATCACGGATGATGATCGGAATGTTGTGCAGGATGTGGGCAAATGCCTTGGCTCTGCGGGTGATGATCGGCTCGTCTTCTGTTGCTTTGTAAGACTCTGTGATCAGTTTTGCTCTGGCAGATTCGATCACCGGCATCTTTGCATAAAGATTATCTACAAGATGTGTGATCCTGTCTGTTTTCGGAACATCTGCTATATGAAATTTCTCCATGATTCTCCTTTCTCACAACCGGTTGTTTCTGGTGATCTGTCTGCCTCTACGCTTCCAGAACCGCTCCTGTCCGGCTATGTGCTCATGTAGTTTTATTATACCTTACCCCTACTTCGATGTCAACGAAATCCAACATGTATTTCTAGCTGTTTTTGTGGTTTTTGTCGGTTGCGCCCTGTTGATTTTATTTGTTTTTTGTATTTTTATGTTTTTCTCTATTGACTTTGTTTTTCTGCTCTGCCATACTTGGATTTATATAGGAATTCCTTTGTTTTTCAGAAAAAATTTATGCAAAGCGGACATTCGTATTCCGCTCTGTCACATGTTCTCAAACAGTAAAAGAGGTGTATTTTTATGTATCTTTCTGATATGCATACCCACTCCATCGCCAGTGGTCACGGCACGGAATGTACCATCACCAACATGGCACGCGCAGCTGCCGAGAAAGGTCTCCGGCTTCTCGGGATCACTGATCACGGTCCCGGCACTCTGGCAGCCGGAACTTCCTCCTATTTCCGCAGCCTTACCTATTCTCCCAAAAAACATTTCGGTGTAGAATTACTCTACGGAATTGAACTGAATATCCTTGACCGCAGCGGAACGGTAGATTTAGATCAGGAATTATTATGTAAACTTGATTACGCCATTGCCAGCATGCATGCCTGGAATTACCGCTGCGGTACCAGAGCCGAAAACACAGAAGCTTTTATCAATGTAATGAAAAACCCCTGTGTAAAGATCCTCGGACATAGTGATAACACTCATTACCCGGTTAATTATGATGCGCTTGCAAGGGCTGCCAGGGAAACCGGCACGATCTTTGAGATCAACGAAGCTTCTCTTGCACCTTATGGCTATCGTGGCGACACAAGAGAAAACTGTTTCGAGATCCTTCGATGCTGCCGCAAATATGATCTGCCGCTGCTTCTTTCCAGTGACAGCCATGGCCCGGAGCATATCGGAGATTTTACCTGTGCTGCTGAGTTTGTTCATCAGGCCATGTTTCCGGAACAGCTGATCCTCAACAACCAGATTCCCAGACTCAAGGTTTTTCTCCAAACCAGAGAATGATCTTCTGTATCTTTTCCGACAGATAACAGATATTGTCCCCCAAACAAAACAGGCCAGTTCAAACACAGGAATATACATTTTCCTGTATCTGAACTGGCCTGTTTTTTATTTTTCCCGCTGCTTCCGTACAATTTCCGCAAGCTCGCTATATTTACCTGTAACATATCCGAAATTTTCTCTTCTGTGAGGAAGCTTGCATTCGGTGCAGTCTTTGATCCCGCTTTCCGTAAAGCGGAAATTACCACCACATTTATCTCCCAGTGCATATAAAGGACAATAGCAGAACAGACAATTGAAGTTCTCCGGATCTGCTCCTTTATGGCACGGAAAATACTCACAGTTTTTGTGGCTGAAGTAAGAGTATTCTTTGCCTTCCCAGTATGGTTTCTCCATGGCTCTTTTCTCCTCTCCTGACATAACCACACATAATTTTTTCCTATAAAAAAGAGGTAGCGATGCCACCCCGGGGTAGAAATATAATCCGTTCATGAGTGCGCGGAGGGAACGAATGTATCCGGAGTAGTATCGCCTGCCATTTAATCATGTATAATTCATATGAACAGGCGCATTCCATAAAAAAATGCCTACTCTCGTAAAAAAGTAGACAACGTCCCAGGGGTGCGGAGTCCCTGAAATGGTTGTTACACTTTACACGGAAGTTTAACCTCGCCATAACAAGCAGGTTTCCTGGCTCCGGGATCATGACTCCTCTCTCCTTCTCATACATACGTACAATGGACTATGAGATTCGCTCCTCCGTTACAGTGACCGGATCGCTCAGGTTTCACACCTGATTCCCTTTTCTGTGGACTTCTGATAATCAATATATAACTGTCAGCTATCCTCAGCACTTGCTATGTTCAATATGGAATTATACTGACATTATAATAACATCCCGTTAATTATATGTCAATACTGTTTTCAATATTTATACATTTTTGAGCATATTTTGTTGCTGTTCACTCCGTTCCATGGGTTTTTCAGTATTTTTTCCGACGTTAAAAACAGCCCGACAAACTGCTGTCGGGCTGCTGTATTTTTATTTTCTGTTGTACGTTTTTATTATACAAGACGTCTTACAGATACAATTGTTCTGTATGTAGCATCATTGCTGATCTTGATCCCGTCCTGAGAGTTCGATGCATGAACGATCTGGCCATTACCCATGTAAATAGCCACGTGTCCGCCATAGCAGATCAGATCTCCCGGCTGTGCATCTGCGTAGGATACTTCTGTACCTGCATTCTGCTGCTCATAGGAGGTTCTCGGAAGGCTGACTCCGAAGTTCGCATAGACACTCTGTACAAATCCGGAGCAGTCTGCACCATTGGTAAGGCTTGTTCCACCCCATACGTAAGGATTTCCCACAAACTGTGTAGCATAATTCACAACAGAAGATCCTGAACCGCTACTGTAAGAAGAACTGTCACTGTCTGAAGATGTATCCTCTGCATTAGATGTGTCCTCTGCACTTTCTTCAGATGCGTCTGTGCTGTTATCGTAATCTGCGTCTGCATTATCCTCTGTATTCTCAGTATCCTCGGACGCATCATCATTCTCACCATTGTCTGCATCTTCATCCACATCCTCGGTGTCATCTTCTGCAGTATCCTCATCTGCATTCTCGATCACGTCGCCGTCCTCATCGTACTGTACGTCTTCGCTCTCGTCCGCCTCATCCTGCTGTGCTTCCTGCTCTGCCTGGCGTCTTGCTTCCTCTTCTGCCTCAGCCTGTGCTCTCGCTGCTGCTTCAGCCTCGGCCTGACGTCTTGCCTCTTCCTCTGCTGCAATACGCTCAGCCTCTAATCTCTGAAGCTCTGCAGTCTGCTCTGCAAGAAGGTTGGCATAATCTGTAGCCTGCTGCTGTGCGTAGGCGATCTCATTATCATAATCTGCGGATGTGGCACGCTTCTCATCCAGCTGTGCCTGCAGGTTCTGGGACTCTGCCTCATATTCCTGCTTCATTCCCTCCAGTTCTGCCTTCTCCTGTGTGTACTGTGCCTCCAGGTTTGCCACCTGCTGGATCGTATTGGAATATTTTTCAAGACTCTTACGGTCCTGCTCATAAGTCTTCTGTGTGTACTCTGCTCTTGTAAGAAGGTCAGACAGGTTCTCTGCATTCAGCATCATCTGGAACCATGCATCATCTCCACCCTTCTCATAGAGATACTGGATACGTTTCTTCATTGCCTCATACTGTTTCTGCTTGGCATTTTTGGCCTTCTCAAGGTTGGTCTGTGTAGATGCAATGTCGGCTTCCTTATTGGAGATATCTCCCTCCAGTGTCTGGATCGAAACCATCACGTTTACAAGATTGGCATCAAGAGTTGAAATCTCGCCTTCAATCTGTGACTTCTGTGAGGAAAGCTCATCCAATCTGGAATAAGTCGCATTCAGCTGTTCGTTAGTCGCATCCATCTCCTGCTGAAGTGCTGCCTCATCTTCTCTTGTTGCGCTTACGCTGACTACCTGTGCTCCGCTGATGATGAGCGCCAGTGTCAGACATAATATCCTTTTCTTCATGACTGTTCACCCTCGCAATCTGATTCTAATTTAATACAGCGGATCTGACCATCCGCTTCGTTGGTTTTCTTTGTAATACTTTTGCAATATCTTGTTTCAATCTTTTTATATATTAACACAGTGTTATTTGGATTGCAAGGATTTTCTATTAATTAGTTTAAAACTTTGTAACATTTATTAATGATTTTGACATTAAAAAAGGAGAACCCGGGTTATCTCAGGTTCTCCTCTCACGTTTCTTATTTCTATTTGTTACATACAAATTTCTTTCAGCATATCCTGATCAGAAAAGATCTGCAAGGATCTGATTGGCTGTCTTGTTCAGATATCCGTTGGGATCGGAAAGAGTGCTTCTGTTCCATCTGAAGTATGCACCGTTTCGGATATAGTTACCACTGGATTCATGATAGTCATATTTGCTGGCTCCAGGATACCTAGACATATAAGTTTCTGCCAGCTTGATCGCCTGGCTTCCGTAAGTTCCGCTTGGTGTCGGTGTTCCGGAAATCTGTACGCCGGCATTCGGTGTACAGTGGAGGATCACGACACTCTTATCGGAACACTGTCCGAGAACGATCCAGGTATGTCCGCTGTTGTATCCGATATCCCCAGGATAAAGCTTCCAGTTTGAGCTTGCCAGCTGAGCCTGGGAAACAACGGTACCCATTCCCTTGCCGGAATACAAAGATCCAAGATTTCCGGAAACATCCGTGTACATAGGTCCACCGGATCTGCTCTGCATGATCTGATATACAGACCATCCTACAAAGCCGGAACAGTCAAGGCCCTTCTGTTCTGTAGCTTCACTGAGATCCATATAATATCTGTAATTATAGGAGCTGGAATTGCTGTCATACCACTGTTTCCATTTTGGACTGATGCCCTTTCTGGTCGCATCCGACCAGTTGTGGCCGCCGCCCCATACGTAAAGAGTCTTTCCTACCGGAAGTAATGCATTGGCAAGGAAATTCTTGATAGTCCTGGAGCTTGTCGCTGTAGTAGTGCTTGGGTTGGTATCCAAGACACCATTGCTGCCAAATGTATACTTCTTGCCATCGATCGTCTTCGTTCCCGTAGCCATGACACCGGTTGACGGATCGAAATAATATTTATATCCTTTTTTGGAATTTGTGACCCAACCGGTAGCCATCACGCCGCTCTTGCTGTAAAAATAATAGGTATCGCTGCCGATCTTCTTGAAGCCCTTATACATAGCTCCCGTGTTTGGATCAAAATAACGCTTCTGCTGTTTCTTATTCGTTGCCCAGCCCTTTGCCATAAAGCATTTGCTGGTAAAATATCTGGTCACATTCTTCTTGTCTGTAAGGAATACACTTCTGGCTGCAGCACCACTGCCGCTGTAGAAATAATATTTCTTATTGCTGATCGTGGCCCATTTCGTTGTCATATATCCGCTGGTGGGATTAAAATAGCGGGTATTGTTCTTACTGTCTGTAAGCCAGCCTGTTGCCATATAGCCCTTGGCACCGTTGACATTATAAAAATATCGTTTGCCCTTGGAATCCTTAGCCCAACGCTTCATCTGCACGCCTGTGGATTTATTAAAAAAATATTTCTTCCCGTTCAGTGTAAGCCAGCCTTTTACCTTCTGTCCATTCTGATAATAATAGGACTTTCCTTTTTCTGTTTTAAAGCCGTTTTTGGTCGCAGCCTGTACATCTGTTGCCGTTGTATGTACAGTTGCTCCGGCTGCAAAGAACATCAGAACAAAAAAAAGTCCCCAGAGTTTCCATTTTCTGCTTAATTTTCGCATACATACCTTCCTTTGATAGATAGATCATTGATATTTACTATTTCTTAAGTCCGACTGATCGTAAACGTTACAATTTTGTTACAATTTTACGTCCATATTATATAACATTCTTTACGGTCCGTCAACTCTTTCCTTTTCTTTCAGAAAAATCGTCATCCAGGTATTACCAATGTTGATTTTATGCAGAAAAAAGCCCCGAAACATCAGAAATATTCACTGATGCTCCGGGGATATGATCTTTTATGCAGTTTTGCTCCTGTCTGTTACAGATCTGTTACAGATCCTTACAGGAATTTTTTGCGAAGCTCTGCTCCGTCAAGGGCACTTAAATATGCAGGTGCAACATCAAATACAGTCTTGCAGCCCTTCTGTCCTTCCTGGTTCATGCGGTATGCAGCTCTTGCATAGGCAACGATCACAGAAGATGTAAACTCAGGATTGGAATCCAGCTTCAGGCTGTACTCGATCACATGGCTGTTCTCATTGTTCCAGCCTGTTTTTCCGCTGCGGATCACAAAACCGCCGTGCGGGATACCGCTGTGGTCACGGTCCAGCTCTTCCTGGGAAATGAAATGTACCGTTGTATCATACTCGTCAAAGTAGTTCGGCATGGTCTTGATCTCTTCCTCGATGCGTGCAAGATCAGCACCTTCCTCAGCAACTACGAAGCACTCTCTTGTATGTTTCTGGCGTGTGGTAAGCTCCGGATTTTCTCCATTTCTTACTGCCTCAAGTGCAGCTTCTACCGGAATGGTGTACTGCTTTGCATCCTTTACGCCTTTGATGCGGCGGACTGCATCAGAATGTCCCTGGCTGACACCCTTGCCCCAGAATGTGTAGTCGTTTCCATTTGTAAGGATCGCATTTGCATACATACGGTTCAGAGAAAACATTCCTGGATCCCAGCCTACGGAAATGATTCCTACATGTCCACTCTCTGCTGCTGCCTTGTCAACATTTGCAAAATGCTCCGGGATTTTCTTATGTGTATCAAAGCTGTCCACAACATTGAAATATTTTACATACTCCGGTGTCTGAACAGGAAGATCTGTAGCACTTCCTCCACAGATGATCAGGACATCGATCTCATCCTTCAGCTTCTCCGCATCTTTTACAGAATAAACCTTTGCGGTCTCTGTAAGGATCTTTACAGTCTCTGGATCACGTCTGGTAAATACTGCAACCAGCTCTGTATCCGGATTATGCTTGATGGCGCACTCCACGCCGCGTCCCAGGTTTCCGTAACCTAAAATACCAATTCTTATACTCATAACGATTTCCTCCTCTTTTTCTCTGCAGTATGACATTTTCCGGACAGCATTGTGAATTTCTGTCAGAAAAATCCCTCTGCGATCTATATCGCAAAACGGATCTGCAGGATCCGCCTTACAAACATATGGATATGCTGCCTCAGGATATTCCGATTCTCAATTCCGGGATATCGATGACCGCTTTGTTCCTGCATCAGCAGCAGAAAAAGCCGCCCGGCCAGCACATGAAACAGGCCATGGTCCTGCAGCAGGCATCACACATATCTCCTCCTGCGGTCGGCATTCCCCCAAAGGGATCCTGCCGCTGCTGATACCAGCCGCCACCGCCTTCCATTCTCTGGAGCAGCATACGGTACTGCATATTATCCGGTTCCTGACGGACTGCTTCACGGATCTGATCCAGAGCTGTTACATTATTTCCCATTCCCATATTTGCCATAGCAGCCAGGTAATACCATTCCCCATTTTTCTGACCAAGAGAATCCAGTACATTCATAGCTTCCTGAAAATGACCGCTCTGCACATAATTGGCGGCCGCCCTTCTGCGCATACTTTCCTCATCCTGATAGGCACTGGAACCGGCATTTCCGTAATTTCCAAAACCACCGTAATTTCCGTAGCCGCCATAGCCATTCTGGGAACTACTTCCGTACTCACGCTCTTTCATGATCTGCTCGTAAGCCTGCTGCACTTCTTTGAATTTTTCTTCGGCCTGATCCTTATTCGGATTATTGATATTGGCATCCGGGTGATACTTTCGGCTCAGCTTCCGGTATGCCTTTTTTATTTCATCATCAGATGCGTTTCTGGGAACTCCCAGCACGCTGTATGGATCTAACATTTTTTCTCTTTCTCCCGTTCTTCCCTGCGCTTCTGTCCGATCGCCGCAAAGCGGCACCAGACGCCGGAATATAAAATATTTCGAAGGATATCTCCGTATCGGAGGATCGGCAGCTTTTCAAATTCTCTGCAGCATTCTGCAAGCATCATCATAAGAAGCCGACGTACCTCTTCCTCGAACCCTTCTATCTTATATTTTTCAAGGAAAGGATTGTAATTTCCGTTTTCTGCATCTTTTTCCACATCGTCATAAGCATCCAGGATGTAGATAAATTTTCCGAGATAAAATCCCAGACGGCGCAGGGACGATTCCCAGACATCCTTACGGAAGGCCAGAATCTCTTCCATGATACGTCCGGAACATCCGGCTACACGGTCCACATCGGTTTCCCCCTGTTTTTCCAGGGAAGAAAGCTCCTCTAGTGCGTTTCGGATCCTTTGGATCTTCTCCGGATAAGCGGACATATGCATATTTCCGCAATTCTTCAGAATTCCTGCATATGCATAGCGCAGTGGTTTGTGTTCATCCTGCCAGTCATCCATACATTTGTAATAGGTAAGGATCACATTCATATCCGCACAGTACTCAGTTACTGTATTTTTGCGCACCGGCTGGGGCTTCAGCGGATGGACCACACACCTGGAGGTTCCCTTCTTCGTTGGCGGTTCATAAAGAGCGCTTAAAAGAAGGACCACAAATGTCATATCATAAGTCAGTGAGATCTGTCCCGGTATCCCGTATCTCTCCCGCAATTCTCTGCAAAGACCGCAGTAAAAAGAACGGTACACATCAAAATCCTTGAATTTTATTTCCGGTTTATTAACGGTCACATATCCGAACATGTCAGCTCCTTTTTACGAATTTTGTGTGGCATTTCGGACATTCGATCTCGATCTTGCCCTTTCCCTTTGGAATACGTATCTTCTGTCCGCAGCCCGGACAGCTGTAGATGTGATGGGTCTTTCTCTGCTTCATCAGATCCTTTTCTTTATTAAAGCGAAAACGGAACTTTGACGTCATCTGAAGGAATTTCTGATTTTCGGCATAACGCTGCTGGATATTTCTGGAAAAAATACGTATATATGCATATACGATCGCTGCGACCCCGAGAATGTCAAGGGTGCTGCCGACAGTTCTGCTGAATATATTGGCAAACATTGCCAGAATGATCAGAACCAGTGCGACTCCCATGGTGAACCTGGAAAGATCATCCACTCCATAACGTCCCTGCATAAATTTATTAAATTTGTCTCTCATATGATCTGCATCTCCTTTTCACTGCCATACGGCACTGCCAAAAAATTTCCGTAAAAAAATCCGGATGGCAGTTCCTAACGGTCATTGCATACCTGGAAAATGTAGAATTTCAGATAATAGGACTCATCTGCTGACCAGAGGATCGGATGATCCGGTGCCTGTGTACGGTACTCTACCTGGCGCAGTCTCTTATGGACATTCTTCGCTGCCTGACCGATGGTCTGTGTAAACAGCTCATACGTCATAAAATGAGAGCAGGAACAGGTCGCCAGAAATCCGCCGTCCTTTACAAGACGCATTGCACGGAGATTGATCTCACGGTATCCCTTGATGGCATTTTTTACAGAGCTTCTGGATTTCGTAAATGCCGGAGGATCCAGTACCACAACATCAAATTTCTCTCCCTTCTCCTCAAGCTCGGGAAGAAGTTCAAAAACATCCTCACAGAGGAATTTCACTGTTCCGTCCAGGCCGTTCAGACTGGCGTTTCTTCTTGCCTGCAGGACTGCAGTTTCCGACGCATCCACACCAAGAACACTCTGTGCCCCTGCAATTCCCGCATTCAGGGCAAAAGAGCCGGTATGTGTAAAGCAGTCCAGAACCTTCGCCCCCTTGCAGAGCTTCTGGATAGCAAGACGGTTATATTTCTGATCCAGGAAAAATCCGGTCTTCTGCCCGTCCCTGATATCTACTTCATATTTCACACCGTTCTCTTCAATCTGAACAAGTGTCGGAAATTCTTCTCCGATAAATCCCTTGGTAAGTTCCATTCCTTCCTGGCGGCGTACCTTTGCATCACTCCGCTCATAGACTCCACGGATCCGGATCCCATCCTCAGCAAGGACTTCCTTCAGTGCATCTAGGATCGTTTCTTTAAGACGGTCGATTCCCAGTGCAAGAGACTGTACAACAAGCACATCTGAAAACTTATCCACAACAAGACCCGGAAGAAAGTCTGCTTCTCCGAAGATCACACGGCAGCTTCCGGTATCTACTACCTTCTTACGATACTCCCATGCGTCGCGGACACGTTGTTTCAAAAATTCCGGACTGATCTCTGTACGCTCATCTCTGGTAAGCATACGGACTGTGATCTTGGAATTGGTGTTGATAAATCCTCTTCCCATTGGATATCCGTCAAAGTCCCGGACCAGAACGATATCTCCGTTCACAAAGCTTCCCATGATGCTTGCGATCTCATTGTCATATACCCAGAGGCCTCCTGATTTCAGGAATCTGCCTTCGCCTTTTTTTAATGTTACTACTGCCAGGCTCATAAATTCTACCTTTTCCCTTTCTCGTTTCCCTATCACGGTTTGCGATGTATGAGTCCACAAAACCGATTTACGGTCAATTTTATCACAGAAAAATCCATTTTTCCAGTGCTTACACAAATCCTTGTCGTAAATCACAAAATTTTCATGATATCTTTCCGGCACGATCGAGTAGGAGGCGGTGACTAACCGCCGTCCTCTCACACCACCGTGCATACCG
>NZ_JAJCGR010000048.1:0-19265 GCF_020553125.1 Blautia sp. MSK20_18 | reverse complement strand
TTGAGTACCGCAAGGTACATTGTGTCCAAACGTAAGATACCCCGGAACCGTAAGGCTTCCGGGGTATTTTTACGAAAAATATTCATAAAATTTCTGTTTTATGGATTCAAGAAATACCAGAATTCATGCCCCTGGCATACGATATATCTTTCCAGCCATTCATTAAAAGGGATATTAAAACGATCAGTATCTGGAGCTGGATAGCATAGGTAATCGTCTCTGCCTTCTGATACAGCCTGAAGATCCATGGTTATATCGCCGATGTCCTGTAAGCAAAGAACAGGAAGATGATATGTAAACTCCGGATCAGATAAAATAGGCGTACTATTCCAAGATTCCTTTTCTTTGAGCGCTCTTTTTAAAGAATAAATGGTACAGCTGACTAAAGAACTGCCTTCCTCTCCGCAAAAAAGTTCCATGCCATTTGAGCAGGATAAAAAAGCTTTGTATGAGGCAGGAAGTTTCATATTGGGAAAATATTTTTCAAACAGCTGAAATTCTTCAGGTGTTACAGGAGGGTTAAATTTATGAGTTACTTTTATAGGTTCATCGCCTAAATGCCACTGATAGACCCATCCATTATTTTCCATTTCATATTTTAGATTGTTGAAAATTCTGTAGATTGCACGGATGTCTTCCATTACATATATGCTCCTTGATCGATGTGATATTGTAAAGATTCATATGTCTGCTTTATTTGATAACGGAGAGTAATTATAGCATGCTTAAAAGTTTTTTCAATGCTTTTTTGTGCAGAATTTACCAAAACCCTCTCGACTTTATACCACGTTAATGCTATACTTATACAGCTGTTTAACGTTTTAAAGCAAAAAATAAAAGTGAAAATACAGGAAAGAAGATAGAAAATGAAGATCGTTGTATGTATGAAGCAGGTACCGGCAACTTCCAAGGTTGATATCGATCCGGAAACCGGTGCCATGAAACGAATGTCCGGTGAGACAAGGACTAATCCATATGATCTGTTTGCATTGGAAACAGCCCTTGCGATCCGGGAAAAAACAGGCGGAACTGTAACCGTTCTTACTATGGGACCGCCTCAGGCGGAAGAGATGATCCGGGATGCTTATACCATGGGTGCTGATGAGGGCGTGATTCTTTCAGACCGAAAATTTGCGGGAGCGGATGTTCTGGCAACCTCTTATGCGTTAGCACAGGGAATCCAGGTGATCGGCGGTGCAGATCTGATCATCTGCGGAAGACAGACCACAGATGGTGACACAGCCCAGGTTGGACCGGCCATTGCAGAGCATCTGACCATCCCACATGCTGCATGGGTAGCTGAGATCATGGACGTCAATGAAAAAAGCATTCAGGTCCGTCAGGATCTTGTCAGTGTTTCCCAGGTTTCCGAGATTCCGTATCCATGTCTTTTAACCATTGACAAGGATACCTGCGTGCCACGTCTGCCATCCTATTTATTAAAGAAGGCAACTTCAGACCGTCCGGTACGGATCTTAAGCTTTGAAGATATGCCGGATCAGGATCTGAGCCGTTACGGACTGATCGGTTCCCCCACCTCTGTGGAAAAAATGTTTGCGCCGGAGGAAAGTGAAAAACAGGTTTATCTGGAAGGAACTGCAAAGGAAAAGGCAGACAAGCTTGTTGCTCTCCTGACCGGAAAGAAGATCATATAGGGGGAAGCGGAACATGGAATTTTTAAAATTTGATATAAACAAATGCGTACTCTGCGGAGTATGCGTGGAGAAATGTCCTTTTGGGGCCCTTACCATAGAGGGAAATGGAATTGTTGTAGGCGATGCCTGTCGTATGTGTGGGCTTTGCGTTCGTAACTGCCCGGAGAAAGCTATCCGGTTTGAGCAGAAGGCGAAATCCTTTGACAAGGATAAATGGAAAAACTTTCTTATCTATGTGGAGCAGGAGAGAGGAGAGATCCATCCGGTTACCTTTGAGCTGATCGGAGAAGCAAGAAAGATGGCTGTCAAAGTCGGTTATCAGGTTAACTGTGTGATCGTCGGAGGAAAAGGAACAAAGGAAAATGCGGAAAAGCTTCTGCCGTATGGCGTAGACAATGTGTACGTATATGAGCATGAAGGCTTCGAAGGCTTCCGCGCAGACTGTTATACAGACGCAGTTGCAGACTGTATCGCAGCAAACAAACCAAGCTCTGTGCTGATCGGAGCTACTGCGCTGGGGCGTTCCCTTGCACCGAGGCTTTCCACCAGATTCCATACGGGACTGACTGCAGACTGCACAACTCTGGATATCCGTTCCAACACCGATATGATCCAGATCAGACCGGCTTTCGGCGGAAATATCATGGCTCAGATCGGCATCACCAAATCAAGGCCACAGTTTGCCACGGTCCGTTATAAGGTTATGGACAAGGCAGAAAAAGTAAAAAATCCGCATGGTCAGGTGGTTGTATGTCCGGTAAATGAAAAAATGGCAGATTCCAGGATCAAGATTCTGTCATCCAGGGTCATTGATAAGGTAAAGAGCCTTGAGGAAGAGGATGTTCTGGTAGTAGCAGGCCGTGGTGTCCGGAATGAAAAGGATGTGGAAATGTGCCGGGAACTGGCAGATGCCCTTGGCGGACAGCTTGCCTTCACCCGTCCTATGGTAGAAAACGGATTCGGAGATGTTGCACATCAGATCGGACTTTCCGGAAGAACTGTCCGTCCGAAGCTGATCATCACCTGCGGCGTATCCGGTGCTATCCAGTTTACCTCCTGCATGACAGGATCTGACTGTATCGTAGCGATCAACAATGATCCGGAGGCACAGATCTTTAATGTTGCAGATTACTGCATCGTGGATGATCTGTATCAGGTTGTACCGGAGCTGACAGAACTGATAAAGAATCGGAAGGAGGATTAAGTCATGGCATATCCCTATAAAAAAATGACTTCAGAAGATTTTGACTACATCCGTTCTGTGACTGCTTCAGATCGTGTATGGGTCGGCGACGAGATCGCAAAAGAATATTATCGTGATGAGATGCCGGAGTACGGAGTTTTTCCTCCGGAGCTTTATGTGGAGGTTTTAAATAAAGAAGAGATCTCAGCCATCATGGCTTACGCATATAAAGAAAATATCCCGGTGGTATGCCGTGGCGCAGGAACCGGACTTGCAGGTGGAGCAACCTGTAAATATGGTGGGATCATGCTGTCCGTGATGCGCATGAACAAGATCTTTCCGATCGACAGAAAGAATCAGACCATCACAGCGGAGCCGGGAGCACTTCTCATCGATATCCAGGCGGCAGCAGCGGCAGGCGGACTTTTTTATCCGCCGGACCCGGGCGAAAAAACAGCTTCCATCGGCGGCAATGTTATCACAAATGCCGGTGGCATGAAAGCGGTACGATATGGACTGACCAGGGATTTTGTCCGCTGTATCGAGGCAGTTATGCCGGATGGTTCCATCATGAATTTTTCATCCAACGTTGTGAAGAACACAACGGGATATGATGTAAAAGATCTGGTGATCGGCTCAGAGGGAACCTTATGTATCCTGACTCAGGTAACGCTGAAGCTTCTTCCCGCACCGACCTGCACCTGTACCCTTGTAATGCCGTTCAGGAGTCTTGAGGAATGTGCAGACATGGTCCCGAAGGTTCTGGAGCTGCCGTTTGTGCCAACAGCCATCGAGTTTCTGGAAAGAGAACTGATCGATATCGTAAAACGCAATCTGAATAAAATGTTCCCAGTAAAACAGGGAGAAGCAGTGCTGATCGTTATGTATGATGCTTCCAGTAAACAGGAACTTGACAGCGCAGTAGAGGCAGCAGCGGAAGCAGCCCTGGCAAACGGAGCCCTGGACTGCTGTATCGCAGGCACACCGGAGCGTGCCGGAGCTGTATGGAGTGTCCGGGGCGGGATTTTGGAAGGAATGAAAGCAGATTCTGTCGCACAGGAGGAGTGTGACGTAGTTGTTCCGCGTGCAAGGATCGCAGAGTATGTAAAAGCAGCCAAAAAGATCGCAAGTGCACATGGTATCCGTGTAGAGCCCTGCGGACATTGCGGAGACGGAAATATCCATACAGAGATGCTCCGTGGACCGGAAATGAGTGACCAGGAGTGGAAGGAAGCCACTCACGCAAGTCTGGTAGAGCTGTATGCACTGTCCAAGGAACTGGGCGGACAGCTTTCCGGTGAGCATGGCATCGGAAACGGACGTCTGGAATTCCTGGAAGAATTTGCGGGACCGAGAATGATCGCTCTTTATAAAGCCATCAAGCTGGCTTTCGATGATAAACTGATCCTGAATCCGGGAAAAGTCATCGAATATAATAAATAAAAAATGGGGGAAAGAGAGATGAGTCAGAATAAATCATTACAAAGTAAAATGCCTCTGGCTATGGGACTTGCGTTCGTCGCATTTACCACACAGTTCGGAGGCGGATTCGCATCAGGAGCGCAGATCTATCAGTACTTTATCAACTACGGTATCTGGTGTCTGATCCTGCCGGCAGTGACACAGGGATTGTATGCATTGTTTTTCTGGTATGGAATGCGCTATGCTTATAAACACAAAACCTACGATTACAGAAGCTTTTCCGACAGTCTTTACGGAAAAACGAAACCGGTTATGTCCAATCTCTATGAGATCTGTTACCTGATCATGATCGGAACTGCATCAGCAGCAGCCTTTGCAACCGGCGGTTCCACACTGCAGACACTGTTCGGGATCCCATACTGGCTCTGTACACTGATCATTGCAGCATTTATCTTTGTGATCGCGCTTTTCGGAACCAATGTCGTAAGAAAATGTGCTTCTACATTAAGTGTGCTGATCATCATCGGTCTTGTACTGGTACTTGTTCCGAATATCATTGCACAGTGGGGAGATATCACAGCTTCCATCCATACTATGTCCTCCGGAGAAATGACTGTACTTTCCTCCGAGAGCGGAGCCTTTGGACCGGCTCTCTATTCAGCAGTCCTTTATTTCTTCTTCCAGCTGGCATCTGTTTCTGTTATGTACCAGCACATGGAGGATGTAACGGACGAAAAACAGATCAACAAAGCAGCGATCTGGATGTTTGTATGCAATTTCTGTGCAATGGAGCTTTCCATCCTCGGACTTCTTGCCATTGCATATGTAAGTGAACTGGCATCTGCATCGGTACCGATGCTGGTACTGGTCCAGAACGGTGTAGGCGCCGGTATCCTGACACCGATCATTTCTCTGCTGATCATCCTTGGAGCTATCTCCACAGCAGTAAATATGATCTCCGGTATTGTGACCCGCTGCGTAAATGCAGTGGAGCGTCGTATGGACAGCTCGGCGAAAAAAGCGCAGGGACACCTTGGAAGAAATGCAGTTTTTACAGCGATCTTTACATTCCTGGCATTTGCCATTGCACAGTTCGGTCTGATGACAGTTGTTAAAAAGGGATATGCATACCTTGGATATGCGGCGTTTATTACATTGTTTGTACCGTTTGTTGTACATGCCGTTGCGACAAAGGGAAAAGAGATCTGAAGAATAAAAAGCTGAACAGAAAATCCCCCGTTGATCCGTATGGCAGGATCATCAGGGGATTTTGTCAAAGTTCACAAAAATATTATAAATATTTTATTAAATATTCCAGATAGACAACATATATTTTTTCTGATATTATTACGTACAGTTATTAAATAGTTACGAATCAGAAGGATTGTTACTGAAATATTGATTTATCGTCAGGCAAGACCTTATAGTAGTATAGGAATAGGTTTTCTATATACTGTAATGGTCTTTTTTTATTTGTTTGGCAGCGGGGGAACAGGACTATGGTTATCCATAAGATTTTGAATAATAATCTGATACTGTCCAGGGATGGACAGGGACATGAAGTTATTGTAAAGGGCTGCGGAATTGCCTTTCAGAAAAAGAAAGGACAGCAAGTGGAGGAGTCCAGGATCGAGAAGATCTTTACTGCGGAAAATGCCCAGATCAGCAAGGAGATACAGGGTTATCTGACTGCTATTCCGGAAAAATATCTGGATTTTGTGGAAGCTTTTGTAAATGATGTGAAGGAAAAAGAGGGGATGAAATTAAATGACAGTATTTATTTTTCCCTTAGCGACCATATCATGGGTGCGATCTCCAGACTTGAAAACGGGATCCGCCTTCAGAACATGCTGCTTCTGGATATCAAGCAGCTTTATCATAAGGAATATGAGATCGGCTTGGAATTACTGAAAAAGGTAAATGAGATGTTCGAGGTAGATCTTTCTGCAGATGAAGCAGGATTTTTTGCATTGCATTTTGTGAATGCGGAAGATGGCGGCAAGACGGACAGCTATCAGATTTCCATTATCGTACATCAGATCCTGGACATCGTGGAGAAGTATTATGACAATATGGAATTTCAGGAGGATAATCTGTATTATCAGCGGTTTCTCACGCATCTGAAATATTTTGCCCAGAGATTCCTTCATAAAGAGCTTCACTATGATGAGAATCAGGAGCTTTTCAAGATCATCAAGGAGCAGTACAGAGAAGCTTACGGCTGTGTAAAAATGATCTATCTTATGATGGAAGAGGAATATAAATACGCTATGACTGAGGATGAAATGCTGTATCTGACGATTCATATCCAGAAGATTACAGAAGACCATAAACGTCTGAAAAATCTGTGAAAAGAGATTGTTTTATAAATTAGGTGTTAATGGATTGTTACTGAAATACGTGCCATGTGCGTATCTTTTCAGGCAAGACCTTTAATATAAATTTCAATATTTATTATTAAAGGAGGTCCCCAAATGAAAAAGGACTATGCAAAAACTGCAGACACACTGATTGCAGCGCTGGGCGGAAAAGATAATATCACCCGTCTGTTCCACTGCATGACAAGGCTTCGTTTCTATGTGAAAGACAGATCGAAGATCAACGAGAAAGAGATCTTAAAGCTTTCTGAGATCTCCGGCGTTAACTGGCATGAAGATCAGTTCCAGGTTATCGCAGGAAACGAAGTAAACGCTGTTTACAAGGCATTGGAAGACAAAGGCGTTCCTACCGATGATGCACCGGCAGCGAACTCTGACAGCTCAAAGAGTGTTGTTTCAAAAGTTATCGATGCCATCACCGGATGTATGACCCCGATGATCCCTGCCCTGACTGCAGCCGGTATGATCAAAGTTGTACTTACCCTGCTGACAACTTTTCATCTGGTATCAGAAACAAGCAGTACCTACCAGGTGATCAGTTTTATCGGAGATGTTACTTTCTACTTCATGCCGTTCCTGATCGCAGCAAATGCTGCCAAGGTTTTCCGCGTGAACCAGTCACTGGCGCTGTTTATTGCCGGTGTTTACTTAAGCCCTACCTTTGTAACTATGGTAGCTGGTGATGCGGCCATCACACTGTTTGGTCTGCCGATCACAAAAGCAACTTATTCTTATTCCGTTATTCCGGTTATCCTGATGGTATGGATCACACATTATATTGAGATTCTGGTTGATAAGATCACACCGAAAATGGTAAAACTGATCCTGAACCCGACACTGGTAATTCTGATCAGTGCACCGATCGCCCTGATCGTAGTTGGACCGATCGGAACAATTATTGGTAACGGACTTGCGGTAGCCATCAACTTCCTGTCCGTAAAACTTGGTTTCATTATTGTAGGTATCCTTGCAGCAACCTTCCCGTTCATCGTTATGACCGGTATGCACCATGCGCTGACACCGATCGGACTGAATGCCATTGCAACCGGTGGTACCGATACACTGATTTTTGTATCTCAGGTATGCTCTAACCTTGCACAGTCCGGAGCTTCTCTTGCAGTAGCTGTAAGATCCAAGGACAGCAACATGAAACAGCTGGCAAGTGCAGCCGGTGTGTCCGCTCTTATGGGTATCACAGAGCCTGCTCTGTATGGTGTTACACTGAAACTGAAAAGACCGGTTGTAGCAGCTTCTATCGCAGCCGGAATCGGTGGTATCGTAGGAGGACTTCTTCAGGTTTCTCTTTACATTGCACAGAATTGTATCATGGCGATCCCGGCGTTTATCGGCGAGAAGGGATTAATCAATCTGATTTATGGAATCATTATGATCGTGGTATCTTTTGTAGCTGCTTTTGTTCTTACGCTTATCTTCGGATTTGAGGATGTAAAGGCTGAGACAGAGGATGAAGTACAGAACACAGATACAGAAAAACAGCCTGCACAGCAGAGTGCTCCGCTTGTAGATAAGATCGAGCTTTGTGCACCGGTAGCAGGAACTGTAAAAGCACTTTCCGATGTTCCGGATAAAACTTTTGCGGATAAGGTTTTAGGTGACGGAGCAGCAATCGTTCCATCAGAAGGAAAGGTTTATGCACCGGCAGATGGTACGGTGGCAAATATCATGGACAGCAAACATGGAATCATGTTTGTGACAGAAAGTGGAGCAGAAATTCTGATCCACATCGGACTTGATACTGTAAATTTAAATGGTAAATATTTTAAATCCCATGTTTCTGATGGAGATAAGGTAAAAAAAGGAAAGCTTCTTGTGGAATTCGATATGGATGCCATTAAGAAAGAAGGATATGATCTGATCACACCGGTTGTTGTGACCAATATTTCTGATTATATCAAAGCAGTATGCATGGAAAAAGAAGATGCAGCTGTAAATGCAGGAGATAAATTCCTGACTATTGTATAAGAATAACAACGAAACATCAGGCGGAGATAACAGATCCGCCTGATGTTTGTAAAAAGGAGAAAATTAAAATATGAAAAATTATAACCGTATGCCGGAAAACTTTCTCTGGGGCGGAGCAACCGCTGCAAACCAGTATGAAGGCGGTTGGGATGAGGATGGCAGAGGCCCGTCCATTGCAGATATCCTGACAGGAGGAAGTGTGGATAAGGAACGTCGTCTTACACCGCCGGCACCGTTACCGGAAGAATTTTATCCCAATCACCAGGCGACTGATTTTTATCATCACTGGAAAGAGGATATTGCTCTTTTTGCAGAGATGGGATTTAAGGTATATCGTTTTTCTATTTCTTGGTCCAGAGTGTTCCCAAATGGGGATGAGGAAACTCCAAATGAGGAAGGCCTTAAGTTCTACGACAATGTGATCGACGAACTGAGAAAATATAACATTGAGCCGCTGATAACGATCTCTCATTATGAGAATCCCCTTCATCTTTCTCTGGAGTATGGCGGATGGAAAAATCGTAAGATGATCGATTTCTATCTTCGATTTGCAAAGGTTTTATTTGAGAGATATAAAGGTAAGGTAAAATACTGGCTGACTTTTAATGAGATCAATATGCTGACGCAGGACTTTGGTGCGGTATTCTGTGCAGGAATGCTGGACCCGAAGGATGTATGTGAGCAGAGCCGTTATCAGGCAATGCATCACCAGCTGGTAGCAAGTGCACTTGCAGTTTCCATGGCTCATGAGATCGATCCGGAGTTTATGCTTGGCTGTATGCTTGCTTATCACAATGGTTATCCATATACTTGCCATCCGGATGATATCTTATATGCACAGCAGTTTGGGCAGATCCACAATTCCATTGCCGGTGATGTTCATGTAAGAGGATATTATCCGGGATTTGCAGCGAGATACTTTGAGGAGCACGGAATCCAGCTGGAGGTTCTTCAGGAGGATAAAGAGATCCTCAAGAAGGGTACGGTGGACTTTTTCACCATCAGCTATTATTCCAGTAGCTGTGTCAGCGTGACAAAGGACGGAGAGAAAACGGCCGGAAATGGAAGTGACAATCTGAAAAATCCATATCTGAAAGCTTCCGACTGGGGCTGGCAGATCGATGCAACTGGTCTTCGCTATGTTCTGAACCAGATCTATGACCGCTATCAGATTCCGATCATGATCGTGGAAAATGGTCTTGGGGCCGTGGATCAGCTGACAGAGGATGGAAAGATTCACGATGATTACCGTATTGAATATATGCGCCGCCATATAGAGCAGATGAAGGAAGCAATCCATGACGGAGTAGATCTGATCGGCTACACCTGCTGGGGCTGTACAGATCTTGTCAGTGCCTCCACCGGAGAATTCAAGAAGCGTTATGGTCTTATCTATGTAAATAAAAATGATGACGGGACCGGAGACTTTTCCAGAATCCGCAAAGATTCTTTTTACTGGTACAAAAAAGTGATTGAATCCTGCGGGGAAGAGCTTTAACTGAATCAACTGCGAAGCAGTTATCTGGTGTAGAATTATGTAGCGAATGCGGTTGCTTTTATCCGGCTGACGACAAAATCCTGGAGTATGACAATGTACTCCGGGATTTTTTTGGAAGGTTGACTTTTACACGGTAAAGTGTAATACTTATTGTAAGTGACGAATGTGAGGAGTGTTTTTTATGCTGGATGAAAAAGTACTGCAGGTAGCGATACTTATATGGGGATGTGTATTTTGTGCCATAGCTGCAATATGTATATTTCTGAGCAGTAATTATGACAGGGAAAAGCGTCGGTATCTTATCCTGATGGAGAGTTTTGCTTCCATGTTATTGCTGATGGATGCCATGGCGCATATTTTCAGCGGATATCCCGGAGTTCCGGGCAGTGTGATGGTCCGTATTTCGAGTTTTCTCGTATTCCTTTTAAGTGACGTAGTCCTGCTGTGTTTTCACATTTATGTGTGTGTTTATCTGTTTTCGAAGAGGGAGCGGAGAACATTAAAAAGAGTAAAAGCCGGATATGTTATTGCTGCCGCAGGGGCTGTTTTTGTGGTGATCTCGCAGTTTACTCACTGGTATTATTACATAGATGTGGATAATTATTACCATCGGGCACCGTTATATATTATGTCAATTCTTCTTCCGGCAGCAGGCTTGCTCATTGATCTTACGCTTCTGCTCCAGTACAAAAAGAGAGTCAGCAGGAAGCTCCTGTTCTCTATGCTGTCATGCATTGTACTTCCGGCAGTGGCGGCAGCTGTGCAGGCATTCAGGTATGGAATGTCGCTGATCGATTTTTCTGTTGGTATTTCCATGATCATTATGTTTATCGTGACGATGACGGAGCTGAATCAGGAAATGTATCAGCTGATAAGCAGAGAGGGCAAGATAAAGGAAAGACTTGAGATCGCAACGATACTGAATAAATGTATTGCGGAGCTGATATCAGGAGAAGATGAAGATGCGGCGATCTCCAATCTGCTGCGTATTATCAGCGGGTATTTTGACGGAGATCGCAGTTATATTGTTCAGATCGATGAAAAGAGGAATGTCTGTACAAATACCTATGAGTATGCCATGAACGGAGTGACTGCTGAGAAGGATAATCTTCAGGAGGTTCCCATGGAAATGCTGGATATCTGGATGGACAGCTTTCGGAAAAATGGCCTGTATTATATTCCGGATATTGAGGAGGAGCAGGGGCAACCGTATTATGAGACTCTGAAGATGCAGGACATTACCAGGCTGCTGGCCGTTCCTTTAAACAGTGACGGAAAGATCATAGGATTTCTCGGGGTAGATAATCCGAGGCTGCATTATGAGGATCATACGCTGCTGTCGTCCATACAGTACTTTTTAACGGACAGCCTGAAAGCCAAGGAGCGAAAGGCGCGTCTGCAGTACATGAGCTATCGTGATATGCTGACGACCTTGTATAACAGGAACAGGTATATTCAGGTTCTGGAAGGCATGCAGGCAAAAACAGTGATAAAAACAGGAGTAGCATATATTGATATCAATGGTCTGAAACGGGTGAATGATCTTTACGGACATGAGGCTGGAGACAGGCTGATCATAAATACAGCGCGTTCCATGCTTGCGATTCTGCCGGAAAATGCTTACCGGGTAGGTGGCGATGAATTTGTACTCATCTGTTTTGACATGGATGAGAAGGTTTTCCGGAGTAAGGTCCGGGATATCTGTGACAGCATTGCTGCCAAAAGGATCAGTGTTTCTGTTGGCGTTGTCTGGGAGGAAAGCTCTTCGGAGCTTGAGACAATGCTGAGAAGAGCAGATGATCTTATGTATGAGGAAAAGAAGAAATATTATGAAAAGCATGGAACGATGTGAAGGTATGCAGCAGAGAGCAGAGTGTACGAGGAATGTCCGAGATACTGCAGCTGATTGATCGTCAGATGTAAGGTTACCGGCCGTCGGAAATTACGCATTGGTTTTGAATAAAAAAATAAAGCTCCCTGTTTTGCGATTGTGAAACAAGGGGCTTTATTTATAAGAAACGTTTATTTCAAAAAATATTTTCTATTATTATTAGGACCATCATGTGATACGTCAGGCATTTCGTTTAATATAGCTCTGGTTCGTGGAGAGCTTAATTTTATATAAGAAGCGATATCGCTTGTTTTTGAAGGCCCGTTTTTGGACAGATATTTTTTTATTTTATTCATATGTTGAAAGGTTTTATTGCTTGTTTTATTGCTTGTTTTATCGCTTGTTTTTATCGCTTGTTTTTTACTGCTTGTTTTTGTACGGCGCTTTTTCTTAATAGTAAGAACTAAGATAGTGCGGTCTGGATCAAATTCTTCTTCAATGATTGGCTCAGGCCACCCCTGATCTGCCCAAGTATTAAAAATATTTGGAACACCACTTCCGGCACGTTCACCTATATTGATGAGATTAAACATTTTCATCAATATTTTATTTCGAGGGTCTGATATTCCACCTTTACGCATCTGTTGTTTACCAGTTCGGGAATAACCAGGGTTTTCAAATATTATTTTTTCAGTATTTTTTCTGATAACAATACCACGTACGCCATAAAAATCAGCGTTTATTAAACAATTGGCTAATGCTTCTCTGAGGGCTTCGTGAATAGGTGTATCATCGATACGATTTCCATCAACAGTCTTAAAAGGGATTTTTATATCCGTGATAAGTTTGTTATAAACTCTGAAATAAAAATCACAGATATTACCAGACCATTCTCCAGAACTGGATTGTAAGCGGTCTGTCCAGCGTATTGAAGGATCAAGTATTTCCTGATAATCGAGAAAATACTCAGGAAAATGACGAACAATATTATATTCATCTCCAAACATAAGCATTCCGGCAGCTGTTGGATGTAATTGCTTATCGATATTTGAAATAGCGGCAGCTCCTATGCTGCGAAGATACTCAAAATCATCCAGGCGGCCAAAAGGATGTGCTGGTTTCAATGATCTGTGACGGTTTCTGTATCCCTGTATGGTTTCATAGTTCAGATCAGTCATAGGAACGTCATCAAGAACACTCATATCCATAGTATTATCAGTTTGATCTCGAATCATTGTTTTAACCTGGAGTTTGGTACAGTGATAATCTCCTTCGTGATTTCTGCGAAAAGTTCCATTAAAAATATCATCATTAATATAAACCGGTTTTTGTTCACGGCGAGCCATTGGAACATAAATTACAATGATCATATCATCATTGAGTTTAAAGGTTTCTACATCAGTGTCGGTGAGAAGATTTATATTTACCTTTTTTCGATTGTTTATAGTATCCCAGAATTCTTTTAATAATTTGCCTTGATTTTCTGCTTTTAATCCTGTAGTTCTCCAGCTTCCGTCTTTATTTTCAGCAACTCCCAGGATGATTACTCCGCCATAGCAGTTGGCAAATGCAGAGTAGGTATCCCATAAAGAAGATGGTAATCCACCATTGGATTTCTTTACTTCGCGGCGATTATCTTCTTTGTACAAGTCGAATTTAGTAATATCAAAGATATTGGACATTGTAATCACCTCATGAAAAATATATTATTATTTTTATATAATTGGATTAATCGTATCAAAGTAAAAAAGAAAAATCAATTAAAAGACTAGAAATTTTCTGTAACGTTTTTGAGATCAGTGCGTCTTATAAGTGAGAAGGGAGGAAAAGAAAGAACCGATGAATATTGAGGAACTTTACCGGACATATTTTGACATTGTATATCGGTATATCCGTTCTGTCTCACGGGATGGAGCGCTGGCTGAGGAAGTGACCCAGGAGACATTTTTTAAGGCGCTGAAAAAAGCAGATCAGTTCCGTGATGACTGCGATGTGCGGGTGTGGCTTTGCCAGATCGCAAAGAATACGTTGTACGATCATCTGAAAAAGCAGAAAAAGCAGCTTTCCGGAGAGGAGCAGCCGGAAACAGCAGAAAGCCATGGCGGAGAAATTTTTGAGGAAAAGCTGGCACAGCGGAGTCAGGCTATGGAGATCCATAAGGTTCTGCATGGACTTTCGGAACCGTATAAAGAAGTTTTTTCCCTGCGGACATTCGGAGAGCTGAACTTCCGTGAGATTGGAATGATTTTTGGAAAAAGTGAAAACTGGGCGCGGGTGACTTATTATCGTGCAAGAGTAAAGATCAGAGAGGAGCTGGAACATGAAGATCACATGTGATGTAATACAGGATCTGATGCCGTCTTATATAGATGGGATCTTAAGCGAAGACAGCAAGGCGCTGGTGGAAGAACATATGGGTACCTGTCAGGAATGCAGAAAAATGTTGGAGATCATGAAAGAGGAGCAGGGAAAAGAGCAGGCTCGGATAAAATTATCTGCAGCCTCCACAGCAGGATATGGAGCCGGCAGGACGGAAAATACTGAAAGTAATGCAAATGCCGAAAGCGTTGCCGCACTGAAAAAAATTCGAAAAAAACTTCTGGTACGCAGAGTTCTGACAGCGGCAGTGGCCGTTGTCCTGACACTTATCGTTGCGGCAGCAGGCTACAACCACTGGTATTTCAACGAAAAATATATGACCCTGGAGGACAGTGGAATGTATGTAAAAAATAACAGCCTGTATTCTTCCAATAATCTCATCAACCGAATGAAAGTACAGTACACAGAGGATGGAAAAACAGAGTTTGTCTACACCATTGATGCTCCATATGCAGGAACTCTGGAACTGAAAGGTGATGACATGCTGCTTCAGGATTTTTCCAAAAAGACAGAGGAGCTATCACCGGAGGATGACAGCACCCCGGAGACGGTAAAAGAAGTTTATTATATGAGCGAGGAAGCCCAAAAGAAGAGCCTGGAATTAACAGAGCTGGAAGCAAAAGGGGATCTGGATGCAGCGGAGAAAATTGTGGATGAGATGAAGCAGGAATCGAAGCTGATCTGGGCGGAATAACAGGATAGAAAAACATCAACATCTATGTTAAAATAAACCTCAGACAGCACTGGGAAAAAGTTCCATAAAAATTCCATATTCCATGCTGTAAGTAAAAAACAGACAGTAGTGATTTCCATATTTACTGCCGAAGAACAGGGGGACACAACATGTTATTTGTATGCTATCCAAAATGCAGTACCTGCAAAAAAGCTCAGAAATGGCTGGACGAGAGTGGCGCAGAATATACGCTGCGTGATATTAAAACGGACAATCCAACAGCGGAGGAACTGAAAACCTGGTGGGAAAAAAGCGGCCTTCCGCTGAAGCGTTTTTTTAATACCAGCGGAAATATTTATAAAGAGATGAAACTGAAAGATAAACTTCCGGAGATGAGCGAAGAGGAACAGCTTGCACTTCTTGCAACAGACGGAATGCTTGTGAAACGTCCGATTCTTGTAGCAGAGGATAAAATTCTGGTCGGTGCCAAAGAAAAAGAGTGGGAAGAGTATCTGATGCCATGAAAAAGAAACTGAATTATATAGATATTATCAAAGAAACGGTGATCCTGACCGTGGCAGTGGCGATCATCGCAGCGGCGGTATATTTTTTCCTGGTACCAAGCCATACGTCGGTCAGCAGTATTTCCGGTCTTGGAATCGTGCTTTCCAACTTTGTGCCGCTGCAGCTGTCGGCGATTACCATGATCCTGAATGTGGTATTGCTGATCATTGGATTTTTTACCTGTGGAAGAGAGTTTGGAGTTAAGACGGTTTATACCAGTGTAATGCTGCCGTTGTTTCTGGGATTGTTTGAGATCATTTTTCCAAATTTCGGTTCCATGACAGATAGCCAGGAACTGGATGTTCTGTGTTATATTCTGGTAGTGAGTGTGGGACTTAGCATTCTTTTTAACCGGAATGCATCCTCAGGCGGACTGGATATCGTGGCGAAGATCATGAATAAGTATCTCCACATGGAACTTGGAAAAGCCATGTCTCTTTCCGGTATGTGCGTGGCACTTTCCGCGGCGCTTGTGTATGATAAAAAGACGGTGGTCTTAAGTATTCTGGGAACGTATTTTAACGGAATCGTTCTGGATCATTTTATTTTTGACAATAATATCAAGCGGCGTGTCTGCATCATCACGAAAAAGGAAGAGGAGCTGAGGCAGTTTATCATTCATGACCTGCACAGCGGAGCCACGATCTATGAGGCCATCGGAGCCTATAACATGGAAAAACGCCGTGAGATCATCACCATCGTAGATAAAGGTGAATATCAGAAGCTGATGAAGTTTATAAACCAGGAGGACCCGAAAGCGTTTATCACGGTTTATAATGTATCGAATATGCGGTATCAGCCGAAGAAATAAGAATATTTTGCTGGAATAAAAAAACTCCCGGGACAAAAGGCCCGGGAATTTTTTTGCCATATTTTACAGGAAAATATATTTCAGGATAAACAGCACTGCCAGTACATACATCAGAGCGCTGATCTTCTTTTCTTTTGCCTTACCTGTGATCAGGTTGATGGCTACGTATGTGATAATTCCCATGGAGATACCTTCGGAAATGCTGTAGAAGAACGGCATTGCGATGATACATACATAACATGGGATCGCCTCGGACATATCGCTGAAATCAATGCTGATAACATTGCTGAGCATGTACAATCCAACGATCACCAGAGCCGGAGCTGTGGCAAAGGACGGGATTGCCAGGAAGATCGGAGACAGGAACAGGGACAGGCCAAATAAGATGGCAGTTGTCACTGCGGTAAGTCCGGTTCTTCCGCCTTCGGATACACCGGAAGCACTTTCTACGAAGGTAGTGGTTGTGGATGTACCAAGAACTGCACCGGCAGTTGTTGCAACTGCATCTGCAAGAAGTGCGCCCTTGATGTTAGGAAGCTTGCCATTTTCATCCAGCATGCCTGCTTTAGAAGAGACACCAACGAGAGTTCCAAGAGTATCAAAAAGATCTACAAATAAAAATGCAAACAGGATAACAAGGAAATTCAGTGAGAAAACTCCGTCAAACTGCAGCTTCGCAAAGATCGGAGCAAGACTCGGGATAGAGAGTCCGTTGCTGAAATCCGGGAGCAGGCTGTAGAAGCCGATTTCCGGGTTCGGAATATAAAGTCCGGCGAACTGACAGATGATTCCAAGTCCCCATGTGATCAGGATACCCCAGAGGATGTTTCCCTTTACATTTTTAACAACCAGGATTCCTGTTACGATGATACCGATCAGAGCCAGGATAACGGTGATCCCCACATTGTTGAAGGAAGCCTCTACACCCTTGGCTGCGTTGTAGCCATCTACAGAGAAAAGCTGCAGCAGAGTGGAGCCGCCGATCACGATATTGGCATTCTGTAATCCTACAAATGCAATAAAAAGACCGATACCAACACTGACTGCGGATTTCAGGTTCAGAGGGATCGCATTGAAGATCGCTTCACGTACATTGGTAAGTGAAAGAACGATAAATACGATACCTTCTGCAAAAACTGCAGTCAGTGCATACTGCCAGCTGTATCCCATACCGATAACAACTGTATAGGCAAAGTATGCGTTCAGACCCATTCCGGGTGCCAGTGCGAACGGGTAGTTGGCGAAGATTGCCATCAGCAACGTTCCCAGGAAGGCTGCCAGTGCGGTAGCTGTGAATACAGCTCCGGAATCCATGCCGGTTGCGGACAGGATGTTCGGGTTAACTGCCAGGATATAGGCCATTGTCATGAAGGTGGTGATACCTGCCAGAACCTCTGTTTTAGCGTCCGTTTTATTTGCGGACAGCTTGAAGATTTTTTCTAACATATTTCTTTCCCTTTCTTAAATATGTTTTTGGACAACATGTCTATTTTATCATATAAAAATTTCGTATGCAATCGTTAGTGCTTAACAGATATTGTTATGTAAGGTAATTTTTTGCAAAATACTTTTACAAGCAGGTAATTTGTGTGTAAAATACAGAAAAGAGAGTATTCGATTTACAGACGGGTTTATTTTGCAATGAAAGGGGGATGGATAATGTCTGAGAAAAAACTGCGGAATATTACAGATGTGCTTTGCTTTCTGATGATCCTTGGGTACGTGATGTATCTTGTGGCCACCTGGGGAAATCTGCCGGAGAGGGTGCCGATCCATTTTAATGTGCATGGGATCCCGGACCGGTATGGGAAGAAGGGCAGCCTTCTTCTGGAGCCGATTTTGGGGCTGCTGATCTTGGCACTTCTGATGTTCTGTCAGAGATTTCCACAGTGGTGGAATTATCCGGTTGAGGTGACAGAGGAAAACAGAGAGCATATCTTTGAAATCGCGTCAAAAATGATGTCTGTGATCAAGCTGTTATCCATTGGAGTATGTCTTGATGCCGGGATCAGCGGGAATCTGGGAACGGCACCTATGTGGCCGGTGTGGATACTGATCACAGGGATTTTCGTGACATTGATCCTGGGGATCCGGGGGATATATAAGGCTGGTAAAGAAAATGGCATGGATGAGGAGGATAAATCGTGAAGCGGTCGCGTTTGTGATCATGCAGAAGAGTGGAAGGGAAATGTTCGATTTATTGTACTGAATATGGATGGAACCAGCGAAAGCGGATCGCGAATATCCGCTTGGCGAAATTATAATAAAAACAGGAAAGGAATCTCAGGAGGATATGGTAGATACAAGAACAGATGAGCTTTACAGAGCGCTTCAGGATAAGGGATATCCCGATGAGCTGTGCCGGGAAATCGCCTATAAACATATGAATACCGATTACACAGCTACACGGATGCTGGGGTATTTATACAGGGTGACAAGTCCCAGAGTGGAGGATGTGATCGATGAGATGCTGGCGATCTTAAGTGATAGGGAAGCCATCGTCCGGAAGAAAGAGCTGGAGCACGCCCAGGCTACGATCAACAGCGTGTATCGGGAGGGTTTGTAACGGAAATCCCGGAGCTTTGCCAGTGCTGGCGGATCAGAAGCTTCATCCTTTAAGGAAAATCAGGAGATCATGGCTCTGGAGCATCATCTCCTTCCGCAGAAATTCATCATTGATAACTACATCAATATGAACGCACACTTTAATTTTATCCGTTTCTTTTAAACAGTATTGTTATTACGGTAGTGATTACTCTGATCGTAATTTATGCAAGTAATTGAAGATGGAAAAAATAGTAATTGTATTAACTGATAAACCATAGTATAATACAAATATGAACACAACATATAAATCAAACAACAATGTCGTCTATTCCTGTAAATAC
>NZ_JAJCGR010000047.1:0-19536 GCF_020553125.1 Blautia sp. MSK20_18 | reverse complement strand
ATTTTCGAGAATCGTATGTGTTTCACTGTTTAGTTATCAAGGTTTGTTGTGTCTGCCTCTCAGACAGCTCGTTTATTTTATCTCATCTCAAATCGTTTGTCAAGTACTTTTTTCAACTTTTTTCAAACTCTTTTTTTGATGAATCTCTGTCTCGCTGACAGCTTGTTTACTTTATCACATCCGCAAGCGTTTGTCAACAAGTTTTTTCATTTTTTTGAAAAATTTATTTTTTTCAAAAAAATAACGGAGAAGGAGGGATTTGAACCCTCGCGCCGCGTTAGCGACCTATACCCTTAGCAGGGGCACCTCTTCGGCCTCTTGAGTACTTCTCCAGACTCCGAACTTATAATTTCTTATTAAATTGGAGTGCATTTCTTCCGTGTTTTCATCCGAAACGCATGGTTAATTATAGCGGAATACACTATTGTTTGTCAACACCTTTTTTTCATTTTTTTACATTAATTTTATCTTAGCGCGATTGACCAATCATATTATCCCCTTAGACAGGTGGCTACGCACGACACGCTGTCCGTGTGGACAGCGCAGGGGAAGTCCATCTCAGAGTTCCGAAGTCCGAGGGCTTCCCTGCCCCTCACCCTCTTGGGCACGGAACAAGCGCTACATCTTCGATATATAATGCGACTGACTTTTATTATGGAATCTTATGCCAAGCTGATTACTGTCTGAGCCGATATTATTCCGGAACGTTGTGCCGAGCTGATTCTTAGATACAACATTCCTCCTGAACAATTTCTGTATGACACTCTACTGCCATGCATCATTGAATACTATCTCGAACTGTTCACTTTCCGCAACCAGCCTGTGTGCACAGCCGAGGAGCTGGCATATGGGCGGGGCGCTCTGCAGGAGGTGTGACAACTACTTAGGCTCTGGAAGGTGGCGTTGTTTTTCAAAAGTTCGCTGTCTGAGCGCAGCGAGTTCGGACTTTTGGAAAACGCTTTTAGCCACCTTTCAGAGTCTTAGTAGTTTCCACCGACGAAGCCTGTCCCGCCCATATGCCAGCTCCTCGGCGTCCATCAAACCACGAAATCCGGCAACACCCAAAGAAAAGAGGCCGCACATGCAGCCTCTTACACACATAACTATAGAAACTATAAGTAACCCAACATCAGATCATCCAGAAATTATCCGTGCAGACAATCCTCCTGTAAGTCTCAAACTTAAACCACTTATTATGAAACTCCGACTTATTATCAGCAGCCTCAAACTCCCTCAAAAACATCTGATAATCATCATTACTGCGGATCTCCAGGGCAAAACCTCTCTCATCCACAACAGGAAGCCCCATAAACACATACTCATCCAGCGGAATAATATCCTGCACCCTCTTATCACGGATCAGAACAGCCGCGCTATCCTCCAGAGAAACAATATCAAAATAGCCCGGATACTCAAAGCTGTCACCCTCAACAGGCACCACATCCCCTACATGATAAGTCTTAACCTCTTTATCCGCCTTAGAAAGCAGCGCATTCTCAAGGTTAAAATAAAACTCCTCAAAAACATAACCGCCAACCTTCACATCATCCTTCTGAAAATAAGGCTTCTCCCCCTCAGTATCAACCGATTCCACAACACCACATGCAGAAGTCATATGACTCACACGGTCGATCAGGATCAGCTCACCAAGAGTCTTATTCCTCTTAAACTCATCCAGCACAACCTTATCAGAAAGACCGATTTTGCAAAGAGCGATCTCATTCTTCTCGATCGTATCCGCATGCAGATGCTCCCCGGTATTCACATCCGTCTTAAACTCGATACTTTTAACCACACCAGCAATCTTCTTCGTACCAACCTTCACAAGATACTCCTTGCCCACTTCAAGCCTGGAATCATCCATCCAGAGAAGAGTAGCCTCGAAACCCTTTGCAACAGGGATCTCATTATTATTGGTAAGAACACATCCACGGCTTACATCCACCTCTTTATCCAGCTGAATCGTAACAGCCTGGCCGGCAACAGCCTCCTCACGATCGTCACTGCCCACCAGGATCGTCTTAACAGCCGCTGTCTCGTTGCTTGGGAGCGTTGTGATGATATCGCCTACATGAACCCGGCCACTCTCGATCTGACCCTGGAAACCGCGAAATTCATGGTTTGGACGAGAAACACGCTGAACAGGCAGATAAAACTCGCTGACATTCTCAGCCTCTGAAACATCCACAGTCTCAAGATGCTCCAGAAGAGCTTTCCCCGTATACCAGGGCATATTCGGAGACTTCTTCGTTACGTTATCACCCTCTGTAGCACTGACAGGAATGATCACAACATCCTGAAGCCCCAGAGTCTCAGAAAGCTCATTGATATCCTTTACGATTTCATTAAAACGGCTCTCACTGTAATCAACAAGATCCATCTTGTTAACAGCAAATACAAAATGATGGATACCCATCAGAGCGCAGATACGTGCATGACGCCTTGTCTGGACCAGAACCCCCTGCTTCGCATCCACAAGAATAATGGAAAGCTGAGCAAAGGAAGCTCCAACCGCCATGTTCCTTGTATACTCCTCATGTCCGGGAGTATCCGCAACGATAAAGCTTCTTTTATCGGTTGTAAAATAACGATACGCAACATCAATGGTGATACCCTGCTCACGCTCAGCCATCAGACCATCCAGAAGAAGAGAATAATCAATGGCACCACCTCTGGAACCCACCTTGCTGTCCAGAAGAAGGGCTTTTTCCTGGTCTGCATATAAAAGCTTGGAATCATAAAGAATATGGCCGATCAGTGTAGACTTTCCATCATCCACACTTCCGCAAGTGATAAATTTCAGTAATCCGCTCATCCTAGAAGTACCCCTCTCTCTTTCTTTTTTCCATGCTGGCAGCTCCGCCGTCAGAATCGATAACACGTGTGGTTCTCTCAGATTCCACAGAGCTTAAAGTCTCGTCAATGATCTCGTCCAGTGTCTCCGCATCAGACTCGATACCACCTGTCAGAGGATAGCATCCAAGAGTACGGAAACGAACTTTTTTCATCTGCGGCTTCTCACCCGGGTTCAGACGCATTCTGTCGTCATCCACCATGATAATGTTGCCATCTCTGTATACAACCGGACGCTCTTTTGCAAAATACAGCGGAACGATCGGGATATTTTCTCTCTTAATGTACTGCCAGATATCAGTCTCAGTCCAGTTGGAAATTGGGAAAACACGGATGCTTTCGCCTTTATTGATCTCCGTATTATAAAGCTTCCACATCTCCGGACGCTGGTTCTTCGGATCCCAGGCCTGCTCTGCGTTACGGAAAGAAAAGATACGCTCTTTTGCACGGCTTTTCTCCTCGTCACGACGACCGCCGCCAAAAGCAGCTGTGAAACCATATTTCTTAAGAGCCTGCTTCAGTGCTTGCGTTTTCATGATATCTGTGTATGCGGAGCCGCTGTCAAAAGGATTGATACCCTGCTTCACACCATCCTGATTAATGTACTCAAGCATTTCGATTCCCAGATTCTTCGCGGTTTTGTCACGAAACTCTATCATCTCTTTAAATTTCCATGTTGTATTTACGTGAAGAAACGGAAATGGCGGTTTCTCCGGATAAAAAGCCTTCATTGCAAGATGAAGCATTACAGAACTGTCTTTTCCTATAGAATAAAGCATTACCGGCTTCTCGCACTCTGCTGCAACTTCACGGATGATATAAATTGCCTCTGCTTCCAGCTCATCCAAATGTGATAATCCACTCATATCTGATCTCATCCTCCTGTTCCGGCCGCCAGAACCGGCAGCACTTATCTTCTGGTCTAATATTTATTCGAATTCCGTCGATCCACATCGATCACGGATGTAGAACCGTCCGTTTTTGTAATGATCCAATGAAGGATATCTCCTTCGCTTTTTACATTCATGATACTTCCGTTCCCGCCGATATCCGCACCAAGGAAAAAGTCGATGGCACCGGCTTTACATTCCTTTACACAGGAAACGCAGCCCCAGCAGTTTTTCGGATATTTCATCACGGCTTTTTTGTCTTCCATGACGATCAGGGTTCCCGGACATACTTCACTGCATTTTCTGCAGCCAACACATTTTTTCTGATCAATTCGTATGCTCATATGTGTCCTCCTTTACAATGTCGCGAAAAATCATCCTGATCTCGCCGTTTTCCAGTTTCGAATTTACATATTTATAAAATTTCTCATCTGTTTCCGGATGATCCAGATTTTCGTTAAAAGAATGCCATCTGGTCTCTTTGCGGTTTTTCAGATGAGCGATCAGTGAACGGCACACAATGAGACGCTCACGAAGTTCGTATGCAAACATCAGCTCATGCATATCTGCTGCCGCTGTTTTTTCGGCAAGAGCCTGAAGCTGAAGGATTTTTTCATCTGCAAGAGCAAGCTGCTTCTCATTAAACTGATAATTAGAAGCAATTCCTCCCGCATATTCATCCATGACTTTCTGCATAGCCTCTTCCAGCTCTTCCACGGAAAATGCCGGTGCGTCTTCATTTCGGAACTTTTCGTACTGAGAAAGAATTTCCCCTTCCTGAACCTTAATCTCTGTCTCAGTCTGAATATCTGCTTCCTTCAAAGTTCCGGCCTTAAACTGTTTCACCATATCCAATGCTGCAAGCTTTCCTTCTGCAAGAGCTCCTGTTACATATTTCTGCGGACATCCACCTGCAACATCACCAGCTGCATAAAGACCTTTCACCGTGGTCTCACGGCCTGTATTTACCCAGTAGCCGCTGGCTGTATGACCGCCTACGATATACGGCTCTGTTCCCTGGATCTCCACATCCTGCTCGCTGGGGCTCTTTCCGCTTTCGATCCATTTCAGAGTCTGGCTCGGTGCCATGTTGAGATAAGCCTTCAGAAGATCTTCATCCTGTTCCTTCGTGATCCCTGTAGTCTTCAGGTAACACGGGCCATGGCCAAGCTGGTTTTCCCGGACTGTTCCGTAAACTCGCTCGCTTGTGGTCAGTCCGTATTTTGTCTCATAGATCTCGCCAGCTGCATTGATCTGTTTTGCGCCGATACCCTGTGCGATGGTTCCCGTAGGAGCAATGGTATCCTTGCAGCGAAGTGCGATAAAACGCATCTCAAAGGACGTCATCTCCGCACCTGCCAGGATTCCCATTGCATATCCGGCACCTGTGTTAAACGGCGGATACCACATCTTATGTCTGGAAAATCCCGGATTGTTCGGCTTATAAAGTCCGGCCGCTCCGCCTGTTGCAGCAAGAACTGCCTTTGCCCGGATAATGTATGCGGTTTCTTCCATAATAGAGAAACCAACCGCTCCGTAAACCTGTCCGTCTTTTACAAGAAGGTCTGTGATATTTACATAATTCAGAACGTCTACGTTCTCAGCTTTATGAACTGCATTAGCAAGAAGTGGTTTAAAATTTTCACCGTTGATCTTGATGTTACGATTTCCTCTGGCTACATAATCACCATTTTCATCCTTCAGGATCACAAGCCCAAGCTTTTCCATCTTTGCAGTAACTTCGTTGAAATTCTCCGCTGCTGTAAGAAGAAGGTCCTGCCTTACGATCCCGGCGGCATCCTTTGTTGCATAATCTACATAATCCTGCGGCTTGCGGCCTTTTACAATGTAGGCATTGATTGCATTAACACCTGCTGCCAGACAGCCGCTTCGTCTGATATTTGCTTTTTCTGCGATCAGTACCCTGCCGGCTTTCTGTTCTGAGAGAACCAGCGCCGCATAGCAGCCTGCGGTACCTCCGCCTATGATCAGCACATCTGTTGTAATTTCCTTTGTGTTTAATCTGTTTTTCATACTCATCACTCTGTTATCTGAAGCTCATGTACAGTTACATTTTTCTCTTTATCTACGCCAAAGGCCTTCAACACCGGATTTTCTGCATCCATAAGAGAGAGAATCAGATATTCGATGTTCGGGTCAAATGCAAGTCGTTTATCTTCTTCGGAAGGCCTTGACGGAGACTCCGGATGAGAATGAAAGTTTCCGATCATCTGATATCCGTTCTGACGGATATCCTTGATCGCGCTCAGCTGTTCCTTCGGGTCCATGGAAAAGTGTTCGTTGCTTTCATCGATATTTGTCAGCAGATACACCTTCTCGATGGTTTTTACATCGTCCTCAATGGTCCCGCCCAGAAGGCCGCAGGACTCATTGGGAAGTCCTTTTCTGCAGTGGTCTAATATTTTCTCGTAATCTTCTTTTTTTAATTTCAGCATTTCTTCGCAGCCTCCAATGGGTTTCTATACTTATTTATACTGCCTGCACCAGCAGACACTTTTGCCTTCTATATTATCAGTGCTTCAGCTCACACACAGCCTGCTCATAATCGATCAGTTCTGTAATCGTCGGATCATCGCCGCATACCGGGCAATGATGATTCTTCGGAAGCTTCACGGTACGGAATGTCATCTTCAGCGCATCGTAGGTAAGAAGTCTTCCTGTAAGAAGATCACCCTGTCCGATGATGTACTTGATGGCTTCCATTGCCTGAAGGCTTCCGATCACTCCGCCCATGGCTCCGATCACGCCAGCCTGCTTACAGGTCGGTACGGCATCCTTTGGCGGCGGGCTCTGGAACGCACATCTGTAGCATGGGCCCTGTCCCGGAACGTAAGTCATCAGCTGTCCCTGGAAACGGATGATCCCTGCATGTGAAAACGGTTTCTCGGCCATTACACAGGCATCGTTGATCAGGAATTTTGCAGGAAAGTTGTCTGTTCCGTCAAGAATGAAATCGTAATCTTTGATCAGATCCATGATGTTGCTGGAATCTACAAAGGTATGATATGTATTTACAGTAACGTCCGGGTTGATTGCTTTCATGGTCTCAGCCGCAGACTCTACCTTCAGTTTGCCGACATCTGCAGTTGTGTGGATGACCTGTCGCTGAAGATTGGAAAGATCTACCTCATCTGCATCCGCGATCCCGATGGTTCCCACACCTGCTGCTGCAAGGTAAAGGGCTGCCGGTGCTCCAAGTCCGCCGGCTCCGATGATCAGAACCTTGGCATTCAGAAGCTTTTTCTGACCTTTTACTCCAACCTCTTTCAGGATGATATGGCGGGAGTACCGCTCAAGCTGCTCATTTGTAAAAGCCATTATCTTGCGCCTCCTCCCATGTAGTACAGGAACTCAACAACGTCGCCGTCCTTTACCTCTGTTTCCGGAACGTCTGCCTTGCTGATGAATTCATCGTTGATAGTTACGGTTACATACTCAGGACTTTCAATATCCTCTTTCTCAATAAGCTCTGTAAGCTTCAGTCCGTCTTCGTACTCTTTTTTATTTCCTGCAACTGTGATTGTCATTTCTCTGTTCTCCTATTCTTCAACTTTTCTTACGATCAGTGTATAAGTTCCGTCTTCGTTGTCCTCGAGCTTCAGGATCTGATGTCCTTCTTCCTTCACGCTTCTGGGTACATTCTGTACCGGCTCGCCGTCATTCATCTTAATTGCAAGGATCTGTCCGTCGTCCAGCTCTTCCAGAGCTACTTTTGCTTTTACAAAAGTTACCGGGCAGACCACATCGGTAATATCTACTGTATCATCAATCTTAATATCAGCCATTGTATGCTCCTTTCAAAACCTCCTGAAGTTTTTCAGCGCCTACCCGGTCGATGGTAAATTTAAAACGCTCTCCCGGATTTGCATGATCATCAAAGAACTGGATCGCTGCATCGGTCACTCTGAAAAGCTGCTCCTCAGAGGTGATCAGCGGAAGGAATTCCTGTCCCTTGCTGATGTGATTTCCAAACGTTCCGCCAAAGGAAACGATATATGCTTCGTTTACATCCCATGCATCCACCGGACAGGATTTTGCACATCTGCCGCAGTAGTTGCATTTCTCTGTGTCGATCACCAGCTTGTCATCCTCAAAGGAGATAGCGTTTTCTCTGCAGGCCTTTTCGCAGACACCACAGTGGATACATGCGTCCTCTTTCCAGCTGACCTGTGCTGCTCCCTTGATCCCAACATCGTTCTCCTCTGCTTTCAGACAGTTGTTCTGGCATCCGGTAACACCGAATTTGAATTTATGAGGAAGCTCTCTTCCGAAATATCTTTCATTTAATTTCACCGCAATGTCATAGCTGTTGATATTTCCGCTTGGACAGACAGCGTTGCCCTGGCAGGCTGTAACTGTACGGACTCTCGGTCCGCAGACACCAGGCTTGCATCCGCCTTTTGCAAGATCATCCTTTACATCATCAATATCATCTAATTTAATGAACGGGATCTCAACTCCCTGTCTGGAAGTAAGATGTACATATCCGTCCCCGTATTTCTCAGCTACCTCTGCGATCTTCTTAAGGTTTTCTGCGGTAAATGTACCGCCTACACAGGCAAGACGAAGAGAAAAATTATTTTTCTGCTTCTGTCTCATGAAACCACCTTTTTTTAATGTAGCGTAATCTACTTTTGCCATAACGAACTCTCCATTTCTCTGCTGGTGCAGCTCTTAGATTTTATCGGTTATTTTCTATCGCTTGTTTGAAATCTTCTTTTAAATCTTCAACATCTTCAATTCCCACACTGATACGGATCAGATCCTCGAATACTCCGGACTGCAACTTCTCTTCGTCGGAGATGTGTGCCGCGATGGTGGATTCCGGATGGATCACCAGGGTCTTCGTATCTCCGATATTGGAGATGATCAGCGGGATCTTCAATGAATTAATAATGGAAAAAGCCTTCTCCTTGCTTCCGGTTCTTACAGTTACGATAGCTCCGTAGCCATTCCTGAACTGCTTTTCCGCAATTTCGTGATAAGGGCTTTCTTCCAGTCCCGGATAATTTACTTCAATGTCACCACCCAGGCCCTGTAAAAATCTCGCAAGCTCCAGTGCATTGTCACACTGTCTCTGCATTCGAAGTCCCAGGGTTTCCAGTCCCAGGTTATTAAGGAAAGCATTCTGCGGAGCAAGACACGCGCCAGTGTTCCGGAAAAGTCCGTTTCTAAGCTTGGCGATGTATGCAAATGGTCCGAATTTCCGGTATGGAACAAGTCCCGGATATCGGTCAGGGTCCCATTTCAGACCCTTACCACAGACAAGAATACCGCTGATGGCATCGCTGCTTCCATTGATATATTTGGAAGAGGAATGAACCACAATGTCAGCTCCAAGCTTCAGTGGCTGGATCAGATACGGGGTTGCCACCGTGTTGTCTACGATCAGCGGTACGTCATGCTTATGTGCCACTTCCGCAACTGCCTGGATATCGGTAACATCCAGCTTGGGGTTGCCAATGGTCTCCGCAAAAACAAGTCGCGTCTTCTCTGTGATCTCTGCCTCAAAAGCTTCCGGCTTATTCTCTTTCACATATTTTACGGAAATCCCGAAAGGCTTCAGATCATCGAACAGTTCCACGGTTCCGCCGTACAGTCCGCAGGCTGCCACAATCTCGTCTCCCGCCTGAAGAATGTTCAGAAACGCATTGGTCAGCGCTGCCATTCCGGATGCACAGGCCACACTGCCGATCCCATCCTCCAGCATGGTCACTCTCTTCTCAAAGGACTCTACCGTAGGATTGTTGATCCTTGTATAGGAGAAGCCCATTTTTTTATTGTCAAAAATTTTCTCCAGGTCTTCCGCGCTGTCATGTCGGAATGCGCTGCTCTGATAGATTGGAACCTGTGTTGCACCCTGTGGATATTTCTCGTTGGTGCCGTGGAGCAGCCCTGTATTAAAGCCGTATTCGTTCATAGCCTCTTCCCTTTCTTTTGTTGACACTTATATTAACCTACTATTCATAGTATGTCAATAGGAAAACGGGATTAAATGTATTTTTTTGTGTACACAACTATACAGCAGCATGGTACAATTATAGCAGTTACGGGAATTACAACCCCAAAAGAAAGATGCTCGCAGACATACAAACCTACATTAAGAGCAGGAGGTGATCCCTATCAATATAAATCCGAAGCTCCGAACTATTTTTCACTCTTTATTCAGCCCCACCCTTGATTTCCGCGTCCGGCTGTTCAACATCCTCGCCTTGGGAGGTACTGTGATTAGCCTGATCATGGCCTTTCTCAGTCTCGGGACCGGTTCCTGGGGAAATGTACTGATCAATTTTGCGCTGGTTGCAATCTCCGGAGGGCTTTTTCTTTATTCCTATTACAGTGGAAAATATCAGCGCTGCTACCTGATCACCATTGTCGTGATCTTTCTGATCGTTTTTCCGGTGATGTTTTTTACCAGCGGCGGTTATCGTGGCGGCATGCCGGCTTTCTTCGTGTTTGCTATTATTTTCACCGTGCTGATGCTGAAAAAAAGACGGGCTCTGATCGTTTCTCTGCTGGAGATTGTCCTGTATATAGGACTATGTCTGGTTGCATACCATTTTCCAGACACAGTAACTCCCTTTTCCACGGAAGCTGACCGGCTGGCAGACATTCTTCTGGCATTTGTCTCTGTAAGTATTGTCTGTCGCAGTGTTCTCTATTTTCATCTGAAGGAATACAATCAGCAGCAGCTCCTTCTGGAGGAACAGAATCTGCGGCTGCGCTCCCTTGACAATGCCAAGTCCACCTTCCTGACCACCGTTGCCCACGAGATCAAAAATCCACTGAGTTCCATCTCCCTCCACGCCCGTGACACTTCCGAACTCCTTGAGGAAGATCCTCTGGATTTCTCTCTTATGCAGGAAAATCTCCGCACCATTGAACAGTCAGTAATGCGGATCGACCGGATCGTGCTAGATCTTATGGATACCGTTTCCATTGAGCAGGGACGGCTGGCCCTTTCCCTTGTACCATCAGATCTGGGAGCACTTTTACATTCTGTAGAAAAAGATTTCAGCAGTCATCCAAGTCCCGGGAATAACCAGCTGGTCTTTACGATACAGCCCGACCTCCCGGAAATCTCTGCAGACCCGGAACGGCTGATCCAGGTTCTCACCAATCTGATCTCCAATGCAGAGCGTCATACCAGGAACGGAACCATCACCATTTCCCTTTCCGGCGAACCAGGCTGGCAGACCATCTGCGTCTCCGACACCGGAACCGGCATGTCAGAAGAAATGCGAAAAAATGCACTCAAGGGTTATGTTTCTGCAGATAAAGATTACTGGCGGCACGGCATAGGTCTCTATGTATGTCATCAGATCATCACTGCCCACGGCGGCAAAATATGGCTAAAAAGTAAAGAAGGCGAGGGAACTCAGGTGTTCTTCTCACTTCCGGAGGAGGAATCATAAATGAATGAAAAGAAATCGCTTATCCTTATGGTCGAGGATGAAGAACAGGTGCTGAATATCAATTGCCGGATGCTACGGCGCCGTGGCTACGATGTCCGCACTGCACAGACAGCCGCCGAAGCCTGTCATCAGCTTGAAGAACATCTGCCGGATCTTCTCATCCTGGACATTATGCTTCCGGACGGAAACGGCCTGGATATCTGCCACCACTTCCGCGAAAGAACCATGAACCCGGTTCTTTTCCTCACAGGAAAAAGTGATATCCATGATAAGGTAGAAGGGCTTCAACAAGGAGGCGACTATTATCTCACCAAGCCTTATAATTTCGATGAATTTCTGGCCGTGATCCAGATGCTTCTGGAACGCCAGAAACGAATGGAAAAAAAAATAAAAGAAAAATTTCAGTCCTCCCGTCAGATCACCATCGGCAGCCTGCGGCTGGATCTTTCGGACGGCCATGCATATCTCAATAATGCCGACACAGGCCTTACCCGGACCGAATTCTCTCTGCTGCGTCTCCTTGCAGAAAACCAGGAGAAGATTTTTTCTGCAAAGGAGCTCTACGAAGCGGTATGGGGCAGCTGTGCAGGAACAGATACCAGCACGGTACGGCGGCATATCTTTAACCTCCGGACCAAGATCGGTGCCGAGGATACCGATGAATATGACATTGTCTCGGTTTATGGGAAGGGATATCTTTTTACCTGCCGGTAAGCCGGCCTTTTCACGATCGGATAGCATATTTCCAGACCTGTACGCAGCTTTCCGTAAATGTCTCTTTTTCTTCACATTTCCGGATATCGGGATCTGTCTGTTACAATGTACTTAACAGACAGATCTTTTTTATTTGTAAAAATTTACGATCAAAGAATAGTAAGCAGCTAACTGCTGCGCAATTTATCAGGAGGTGCCTATGCATAAAAAAATCTTAGTTCTTTTAACAGGCGCGATCGCTCTTTCCATATCTGCAATCCCGGTCCTCGCTTCTGACCCTCCAACCGATGACGGTCAGTACATCTGGCAGGATGAAAACGGAGATTACTGGTACCGCAATGGTTCCGAGGATGAATATATCGGGGAAGGTAATTATGCCCCTGACCCGGATTCCGGTGAACTGATGGAAGGCAACGATGCCGGCTGGACCGAACAGGACGGTTATTTTGAGCCTCATTATTATTATGAGGACGGCAGTGTGTGGCTGGAAGATGCCACCGGAACCACATATATTGGCTCCAGAGATAAATATTATATTGATGACTACGGCAATCTTCAGGAATATTCCGATTCTGAAACTGATTCCTCCTCCGGAGATTCTTCAGAAGAATCCTCCGATACCAGTGGAAACTCCTCCTCGCAGGATTCCGATTCTTCATACCCAAATTCCTCTTCCGATACAAACACGGAAGATTCCTCTGAATCGGAAAAGCGCGGCGAGCTTCATATGCGGGTTGGATTCCCTGCCGATGATACGATCAGAGAATCCATGCCCGAAAAAGAAGGTTATTTCGAGCAGCGTTCCGTAAATGGCGGAAAAAGCACTGCCTTTGTTTTAAAAGTACCGAATTCCTCTCTGGAGGATTCTTCCCTGAAGGGTTTTCTGGCAGAATACTATCCGGTAAAGGGTGAGATCATCACCAAAAAGAATCTTACCTTTGAATCTTATCCTGCCACGAAATATCAATACTTAACCGAAGTCAACGAAGAAGAAAAAAATGTAGATGCTCTTGTATGCCAGACTGACGATTATACATTCGGACTTTTTGTCCTGACTCCGTCAGACACCTATGATAAGGCCGCCGAAAAGGAAGCCACAGAGCTGATCAAATCCATAGATTTCGTTTACGCAGAGCGTGTGGATATGGCCATGACGGATTACTTCCAGGTCCTCACTCCGGAGCGTTGGAAATATCTCTGCCATTATGAAACAACCGAAACCGAAAATGGTGGATATAAACTGACTTATTACAATGAGGATGTTCCTGTACTGACTCTGGAAGCCAGATATTACGATGGCGAAGACCAGCCTCTGGACAGTGTATGGCAGGGCTATCTCGGCCGTATCGAAACCGTCGACGGCAAAAAATACGATCTTCTGTCCACCATCAGCCAGTACTCCAAGGACGCCTCTGATGAATGGAAGGAAATGTATGACACTTATCTGGATGTCATAAACGGGATCCGTATAATGGACGGCTGTTCCCTGACCGAAGGAAGCCATGCCTGATCCCTTGTGATTCACAATATTTACATAAAAGAAGCTGCAGACTCTGTTTTTTCACTGTTCTGCAGCTTCTTTGTGTTATTGTGTCCAACTATATCTTCTGCTGTCTATCCTTCGTAAATCTGATCAAAAATCCCTCCATCTGAGAAATGTGTTTCCTGTGCCTTTTTCCATCCGCCAAAATCATCAATGGTGACAAGATTGATGTCCAGGTCAAACACATCGGAGTATTCCTTCAGAATATCCTGGTTTGACGGACGGTAATAATTATCACCGGCGATCCGCTGTGCTTCATCGGAATAGAGATAATTCAGATATTCCTCTGCCACATCTCTGGTGCCTCTTTTGTCTACGACTTTATCGACTACTGCTACAGATGGCTGTGCAAGGATGCTGATGCTTGGTGTTACGATCTCGTAGTCGTCCGGATAATCCTTTACGGAAAGATAGGCTTCATTTTCCCAGGCGATCAGTACATCACCCTGTCCGTTTTCCACGAAAGAGGTCGTTGCGCCTCTGGCTCCGGTGTCCAGGACAAGTACGTTTTTGTAAAGATCTCCGATGAATTCTTTAATTTTGTCCTCGTCTCCGTTATATTTATCTTTTGCATAGGCCCAGGCTGCCAGATAGTTCCATCTTGCTCCGCCGGAGGTTTTCGGGTTTGGTGTGATCACACCTACGTCTTTCTTTACCAGATCGTCCCAGTCTTTGATGTTCTTCGGATTTCCTTTTCTCACAAGAAATACAATAGTCGAAGTATAGGGAGCGCTGTCCTCCGGAAATTCGTCCACCCATCCATCATCGATGAGTCCTGCATCCTGGATCGCATCTACATCATACTCCAGTGCCAGTGTTACCACATCTGCTTCCAGTCCGTTGGCAACCTCAAGTGCCTGCTTGCCGGAACCACCATGGGACTGTGTGATCTCCACATCCTGGCCTGTTTTTTCCTTCCAGTGTTCCTGGAAGCTCTTGTTGTACTGCTCATAAAGCTCTCTGGTCGGATCATAAGATACATTGGTGATGCTGACACTGTCCGCCGCATAGGTGGTTACGCCTGTAAGGCTTCCAATTGTTGCTATTGCTGCAAGAGCTGCTACTGCTGATTTCCATCTTCTTTTCATAATACTTACCTCCTGTGTTTTGCCTCGTGTTTTGTTGTTGGGGCTATTATAAACATGAGTAAGTACATATGAAAACTATTAGATTGGAAACCGTTTTCAGACTATACAAAATTTCCGGGATCTCTGCCCTAAAAAGCAGCAGAAAATCCCCGGAAAACGTTAAATCAATACAGGATTCCGTGGAAAAATTTCCGTTTTGGAATATTTCGAGAAAACGTGATCAGCCTTGTATTACGCGGGATCCTGGGCGATTTTTCATCACACTTATCCACAACCGCCCCGGAAAAATGCTCTCCGGAGTGGTTGGTTTTCCACATATTCCACAGAAGTTATCCCATGATCTATGTTTTTACAGATAGATATAATCGTTCATTACAGGCTGCAGGCCGTTCTTTTTCAAATCATTGAAGACCTCATCTACAGATCTTCCGTCAGAGATCTCAAACTGGTCATCACCCTTATCTTCGATATCTTCCACATGGCTTCCGATTCCTGTGCTGACACCTGCGGAGATCTTGGTTGCTGCGATATTTACCAGGTTGTCACGGACACGCTCACATTCTCTGGTGGATACAGTAATACTTGCAAACGGCATAAACAGACGATATGCACAAACTACCTGGAGAAGCTGCGGTTCGTGGACATCCTTCGGGTTGATCCTGTCGTTGTTGATGATCGGACGAAGTCTCGGGCAGGAAAAAGCGATCTCTGCATGTGGATATTTTCTCTGCAGAAGATATGCGTGGTATCCTGTCGCAAAAGCATCCTTGCGGAAATCATCCAGTCCCAGAAGAGCCGCAAAACCAACCCCTCGCATGCCACCCTTCAGTGCACGCTCCTGGGTATTCAGTCTGTATGGGAAAATCCTCTTATGTCCTGCCAGATGCAGAGTTTCATACTTGTCAGAATTATAAGTCTCCTGGAAAACCGTCACATAATCTGCGCCGCATTTATGAAGATATGCATATTCATCGGAATTCATCGGATAAACCTCAAGGCCGATCACCTTGAAATATTTTCGCGCGATCTCACAGGCTTTTCCGATGTACTCCACATTGGATTTGGTTTTGCTCTCGCCGGTAAGGATCAGGATCTCCTGCAGACCAGTCTCGGCGATCGCTGCCATTTCCTTCTCGATCTCTTCTTCGTTCAGCTGTGCACGGCGGATCTTATTGTGGCAGTTAAATCCACAGTAGATGCAGTAATTCTCACAGTAGTTTGCAATGTAGATCGGTGTGAACATACAGATGCTGTTTCCGAAATGTTTCCTTGTTTCGATCCGTGCAGCCTGTGCGATTTCTTCCAAAAGAGGCAGCGCTGCCGGTGAAAGCAGTGCTTTAAAATCCTCCGGTGTACGGTTGTCATGAGCAAGCGCTCTCCGTACATCCGCTTCTGTGTACTTATCATAATCATATGCGTTCATTGCGGAAATAACCTGATCCATTACATCAGATTCTTCCAGCTGTTCCATATCCGGAAGGTACTTCATGTGATCGATACGGTTCTTTTTCATATCTTCCAGAATTTCTTCATTTACGATACTTTCATTAAAATGGCCGTCCTGCTGACTGGCCTGTACTGTCTCTGCCATTACTCTTATGTCGCTCCTCTCATATATTGCAGCAATACTCTGGTCCTCACTGCTGCATATCTGTAAACTCAATTTCGATTGAAACCAGACAATACCTGTGTTTCACTACACCGGCAGCGCCTGTCCCCCGCTTAGTGTTCTGCGTTCAATCATTCATTTATCAATTTTACTCATGAAGAAATCCGGTCAGTGGTGAAGATGCACTTGCACCTCTCTCCAGAGTTCTTCCCATACCGGAAAGATATGCACTTCTTCCTGCCTCAATAGCTTTCTTAAAGGCTTCCGCCATAACACGGACGTCTCCTGCAGTTGCAATGGCTGTATTTGCCATAACTGCTGCAGCACCCATTTCCATAGCCTCACATGCCTGTGACGGGCGGCCGATTCCTGCGTCCACGATGATCGGAAGGTCGATCTCGTCGATAAGGATCTGGATGAATTCTTTTGTACAGATTCCTTTGTTGGAACCGATCGGAGAGCCAAGTGGCATTACACAGGCAGCTCCTGCATTCACCAGATCTCTGGCTGCATTCAGATCCGGATACATGTATGGCATAACTACAAAGCCCTCTTTTGCAAGGATCTCTGTTGCCTTGATGGTCTCATAGTTATCCGGAAGAAGATATTTGGAATCATGGATAACTTCGATCTTTACAAAATCTCCACAGCCAAGCTCGCGGGAAAGTCTTGCAATACGGACTGCTTCCTCTGCATTTCTGGCTCCTGATGTATTCGGAAGAAGAGTAACATCCTTCGGCACATAGTCAAGAATATTGGCAAGCCCACCCTCATTTGCACGGCGCAGGGCAAGTGTTACGATCTGAGTTCCTGCTTTTTCAATACATGCTTTTACAAGCTCCAGGGAAAATTTTCCGGAACCAAGGATAAAACGGGAAGTAAACTCATGGCCTCCCAGGATCAGTTTGTCTTCATTTGTGTTTGCTGTTGTCATTTTTTATGTCCACCTTTCTTTATGTCTGTTTGCAGAAAATATTTCCACCGATTTATAACCAGCGCCTTCTTCTGCCAGATCATTCTTCATCTGCATTTTTTCAGTAACTTATCTGTCAGTTACTGCCGTGGTATATATACCTAATTTTATCTCTATAGCGACATCAGCAGCTTCCGCCGCCCATAAACTGCAGAATCTCCACAACATCGCCATCTTTCAGTACTGTTGTATCGTAAGTATCTCTCTTAATGATTTCTTCATTCAGCTCTACTACAACCTGCACCGGAACATAGTTACATGCTTCCAGATATTCAGTTACTGTCACCGGCTTTTCCAATGTTCTGCTTTCACCATTTACTGTGATCATGATCTCTCCTTTCCGGAAACTTCAAAAGCTATTCGTCAATAAAAAAGAGTTCACAAAGAAATACACCCGCGGTGGTGCACCCCTTCATGAACTCAGTTCACTCTCAAATTTCCCAATATTCAATTGTCGATACCGGGGTTAAAAGCATTCGCTCTTGATCCCTTCCCTGTAAATCCTGATCTTACGTATTCAATCGGATAAAAACATCCGCATCCAATAAAAAAGGAGATACACCAAAGTATCTCCCGTAAATCCATCTTATACGTTCCTACGTTGGCATTATCCAAATCAGGTATAAGGGTCGAAGTTGAAGACTTCCTCTCAGCCTGCCATCACAAGCTCCCCTGTTATTTACATGAGTTAGTATAAGACGAATTATGATCAATGTCAAGAGTATTAAATTTTCTCACAATAGTTCCAATTTGTTCTAAACTATAGTACACTGTTAATGCTGCCAACCCTCCAGCAGAAAGGAGGTGAAGTCCAGTGTGCGAATTAATCATCACATTTTTTGTTTCTGTTACGGCGGATATAGTTAGCTACTATATTCGCAAATGGCTGGACAGAAACGACAGGCAGTAACAGCCTGAAAGGCTTAAGCCCCCTTACATAACGGCATAGAAAACCCCGGAAGTGTGCGAGACTTCCGGGGTTTTCGTTTTTGCCAATGTTTGAATTTCATCACATTTCTTAGCTACTATCATCTTATGCTTTCTATACTAATTTGTCAACCGAATTTTATTAACGGCATCATCATAGGATGTTACTGTTATTTATAAGCAGTGAATCCCAGATCTTTCATTGTCAGATTTAAATTCTTTTTCAGATAATCATTTGCTACTTTCATTGTCGCTTTCATCATAATATTGGAAGAATCCTGCAGATCTGTCATCGCTTTTTTTCCGTTTGTATACAAGAAAGTCAGATTCTGACCTTTATAAGCAGATGCTTTTGTAGAAGAAGTCACCAGCAGAAAGACTTCATTTGTAGACAGGGCGGACTTCACACTGACCGTATCAGATTTCACACAGTTTCCGATAATATCCAGTCCGGCAAGGATTCCATCTGAAGGCATAGAGAGCATCATCCCAATATCTATCTTATCTTCTTTCTTCAGATAACCGATCATCAGAGTACTTTCTTTATCTACTTTGACATTTATAAACTGATTTCCGTCTTCAGTATATTTGCCTTTCTGACTGATGTATTTTTTCAATTTGCTATAATTCTGCGTCAATCTGGTATTAGCCGAGGTCGGATTCTTTACAGTAACCTTGCAGGTGAATTTTCTGCCACCAAGAGTCGCTGTGATAACCGCTGTTCCTGTTTTTACCGCGGTGATCTTTCCGACAGAAGTTATCTTGACAACATTTGTGTTGCTGCTCTTCCATGACGGTTTCAGACTGGTGCCTTTGATCTTCAGTGTATAAGTTTTTTTCGGTGCCAGTGTCAGGCTGGTCTTATTCAGGGTGAGATAATTCAGACCTGCGATCGCTGTCAGACCTTTTTCATTATATCTACTCCAGATCGTATTTTTTCCGGATTTCCGGTAAGCTCTCACTGTGTAAGTATAGCTTACTCCGGTACTTACTTTTGTATCGGTAAGCGTAACATTTTTGCTTCCTGTGATGTTTTTTACTGTTTTCCATCCACTGTTTCCGGTCTTGCGGTATACCCGGTATCCGGCAACTCCTTTTACCTGTTTCCAGCTGAAAATAATCTTATTCCTGCCGGAGATCTTAATAGAAGACATAGCCGGCGTTGCTACGTTTATCGCCGCCTGTACTTCTGTCGCACTGATCAACTCCGGAACCGCAGCTGGTGCCGCCGTTGCAAGCATAAAACCTGTCAAAATGCCACATAAAGCTTTTTTCCAATTTCTTCTCATACGCTTTTTTCCTTTCTGCTTTGTGGTATATCTGGATTCCCTAACAAATATAGTATACATTACAAAAAATATTCCTGCTATGATATTTTTCACCGAATCGGGGCTTTCGGTGAAATTCGGCAGTTTCTACAATGGCTTGACACTCCCCTCAGCTAAAGCAGGGGGATTCTTGCTTCTCCCACTACTGCATTGGCAAACACCTTACGGTACTGCA
>NZ_JAJCGR010000046.1:0-21583 GCF_020553125.1 Blautia sp. MSK20_18 | reverse complement strand
TAGCTGCGTAAAAAACAGTAGTGGTGGTATGGACCCACCCTGAATCTACGGGGCCCAGGCTCCGCACATCAGATGCTCGGTAATTTAATTGCCGAGTAGTTCACCCGCCGCATTCTCGTGACTTCAGTCGTGAGTTAGGCGGTTTTTCTTTTAAATACATAAAAATATCGTTTACGACTTTTTAAAACTGCTCCATACTTATGCGAAATTTTTCTCGCAAAAATTTTACATTTTGGAAAAAATCCGGCATACTGTATGTATAACAGAAAACAAATCAGAAGGGAGGTAATCAGCATGGCAAATACAAATAAGAACACCGTCTGCAAGAGAAAGACTGTTGATAAGACACAAAAACAACCTTCGGAATCAAAATCACCAGTCACTGTCAAACAGCTGCCGGACGGTACTTTTGAGTTCAGTGGCGGAAAAGGCGGTTTCAATATCGTTGAACGGAAGAATAATGCCCTGGAGCCGTATGGCAAATGCATCTGGAATTACGGTGTAGTCCTGGAGCTTATTCCTGGCGAAAAGCAAGCGGATATTAACCAGCAGATTGGGAATGCCCGTTTTGTACGTAATAATTATTTACATGAGCGCAAGGAATACTATGCCCAATATAAGAAAACACTTACGGTCAGCCAGTATCAGAAAGATTACCTTCCGAAACTGAAAAAAGAGAACGAGTTCCTGAAAACATCGGATAAATTTGTTTATGAAAACGCCTGCCGGAATGTTGATAACTCATATAAGCGGTTTTTCAAAGGCGAAGCCGGGTTTCCAAAGTACGCATCTTACAATAAACCAAACGGCAGCAGTTTCACGACGAACTACACAAACAACAACATTGAGCTGAAGATGGTTGACGGACTGCCATATATAAAACTTCCAAGACTTGGATATATAAGGTTCGTGCTACCAAAAGGTAAGACTCTTGCAGATATCCAGCCGCATGGCACTTCTATCAAGGCGGCAACAGTAACGAGGTTAAATAATACATACCGTATTTCTCTCAGGATGGAGACTGTGATTGACAAGCCAGTATTTCAGACTATCGTTCACAAAGACGATATCATCTCAGTGGACCTTGGATTAAAATATTTCGGCGTTTTCGGAAATCTTAAAGAAACCAGCACAGTACCAAACCCAAGATGGATTCAGGTACACGCCAGACGGCTCCGCAGATTTCAGAAGAGTCTTTCCAGAAAGCAGTACGACAAGAAAACACATACTGGTTCCAAGAACTGGGAGAAGGCACGTCTGAAGGTTGCAAAGGAACAGCGCAAGACTGCGGACCAGCGAAAGGATTTTCATCACAAGCTGGCAAGGGCAATCACTGATAGCTGCACGGCTTTTATCTGTGAAGACCTGGCAGTTAAAAACATGATGAAGAACCGATGCCTGGCAAAGTCCATTGCCTCTGTTGGCTGGTCCCAGTTCCTGGGCATGGTGAAATATAAAATGGAACGTTCAGGAAAGTATTTCCGTAAGGTCAGCAGATGGTACCCATCTTCCCAGACATGCGGATGCTGCGGACATAAAAATATAAACGTGAAGGACCTGGCGGTCCGGAAGTGGATTTGCCCGAAATGCGGAACACTGCATGACCGTGATGTCAACGCACAGCAGAATATATTCAGAGCAGGCGTAGAACTACTACAGGCGGAAGGAATCCAGGTAATCCAGTAAACTGAAGATTTCAGAAGTAACTATTAACCCAGCAACGGATAAAACCGGCCACATGCAAACAAACACTCCGGAAACGGAAATAGCCAGACAATGAAGCAACGGTACCTCGGGGAAGCGTGGGAGCCGTGGTGAAAGTCCACTTTTAAAGCCTGCACCGCAGTAGGACTGCCAGGATAAGGGTCCTGACAGAGAGCCTGAGTAAGACTAAAGCCGGCCGGCAATGCATCGGGCAGATGAAGCAGGAAACAGATAAGAGCAAAACGTAATCCTACAAATAAAGGTTTTTGTTTTTTTATCAGAAGCCCGTGACTTCAATCGTGGGTTCTTCATATTTAATTTGTTTTGGAGCAGCCACTGACTGCTCTTTTTTCTTCGTCGGCAAAAATCTGCATATTAAATATGCAATCAAATTTGGCTTTCAAGAAAGGAGTAAAAAAAACATGTATACAAAGGTTGATTCACCGATGACAATCGGAGACCTGATTGCTGGGAAGGACTACAGTGTCGTAGTGTATTGCGGGTATGATGTCGAGAAGGATATCCCAAAAGCAACAGAAAACAAAATCGGGAGCGTCATAGGATGGTTTAAAGTTGAGAACGGCAAAATCGTTTCAGACGATAAAACATATGACGAAGCCGAGCCGGTATTGTTCTTCGCAGAGCCGTTTGAAAAAGAGCTTGTGGTTGTTGTTGATAAAAAGGTCTTTGATGTCAGGGAACTGAGAGAACGCCTGTTTGATTTGGCTGAAGAAAGGAGGAAAAAGGAATGTTAAAAAAATACACAAAACCTTATCCTACAATTGGTGATATTATCTCCAGTAAAAATTTTGATTACGTTTCTTATCGTGGATATGACGAAAAGCGAAACCTTCCACCGGCAACCGGCAATAATACTGATGGCGAGTTTTTCGGCTGCTTTAAGGTAACAAACGGCAAAATCATTCCGCTTGACGGCGATTCTTATGACGACAGCGAACCCGTCATTGCCGCAGAAGAATGGACTATGCCAGATGAAGGTATTGAAAAAGGGTTGACCGTTATCGTAGCGATGGAATTTGTGCCGGCAGAAGAACTGGACGGATATTTCAGAGCTTACCGCAAAGAAAGAGAGGAGAAAAAAAATGCTTAAGGCTGTGAATATTAAATGGGATGTGACTGATGACGACATTGATGAAATGGACGATGAGGCCTGCGAAATTTTGGAATCACTTCCAACAGAGATGATTATTCCTGAAGGCATGACAGACCCGGATGAGATTTCCGACTGGCTGTCTGATGAAACCGGATATTGTCATGATGGTTTCCGTCTTGTAGACCAGAACGGAAATGATGCTGACATGGCCTAGAAAGGAGAAGAAATGAGCGAAACTAAGCAATTCTCAAAAAGAATTCAGGATATCCTTGATGGCTTAGAACTTCGGGCCGGAAAAAGAAAAGTACGGACGAAAGAAGACTTAAAAAAATGCTTCCGGAAGGACTGTGTTAATATCTATTCAGCAGAAGAGAATGGTAAACCGAGATTGTATCGCCGAACTGACCTGACGACATGGGCAGCAGAAGCCTTTTCCCGCGGAGAAAATTATTTCTGCGCCGAGCCGGTAGACCCGAAAAAGCCATACGGCAAACTTAAACCTGCCAAGCCGAGGTATGTATACACCTGCAGCAGGGCGCTGACGGAAGAGGAGTTTAAGGCTGTGTTTGGAGAAGAAAAAAAATAATCATGTTTTACAATACCGGGATTTAAATCCCGGTATTTTCTTTTGCAAAAAAAATTGCGAATATCTGTTTTGTGTGGTAAAATACAAAAAAAATAAAGCAAGCCACCAATTTTACGATAAAACCAAGAAAATGCTCGGTAATTCATATTTATTCTGGCAACGACTCCGTCAAAACCGGGGAGTTATCAATTGCCGAGGGATTCACTGAGGCCAATCCGGGATGGCAAAACGTCAAAAAGGGAAAATAGATGAAAAAAGAAACTGACCTAACAGAAATTAAAAATATATTGAAAGATTTTCTTCATATGCCGGTAGAAGAGACCGAACTTTCACCGATTGTTGTACAGCATCCGATATTTGAGACGGGTTTTTCAAGTGTAAACGGAAAGATTGTTGATATTATGACACCGGATGGATTAGAAGAAGTAGTAAGTAAAATGGAAGAAAAAATTAACAGTATAGACAAATTGATAAAATGTGCGTACGTTGTAAGAAATTCTTATTACCTGACATTTCTTAAATTTGCAAAAGAAAGTCTATCATTGCCAGATTTCAGCATGTTACTTGGAAAGTTCTGGACAGAAGAAGAGAACCCGAATGGCGATGTGAACGTGCCGGTGTCATTATCTGCAAAGTGGTTTAGAATCGCCGACAAACAAGCGCTGATGCATGACTATGAATACGAAGTATATAAAGACTTGCCGGAGACATTTACGATTTACCGTGGCGTAACGCCTGGAAGAAATCCTGATGGAATGTCCTGGACGAGAGACTTAAGCAAAGCCGACTGGTTTTCCAGACGTTTTGGAGATGGATATGTTTTGGAAGGAATTGCAAACAAGAAAGATGTTCTCGCTTTCTTCAGCAGACGAGGAGAGGAAGAAGTCGTAATTGAGGCGAAAAAAGTGAAAAACAAAAAAGAAATATAAAGATTTAACGGAGAACGGGGAATCCCCGGCCGACCAAAAACTGTCCGCGGGTCAAAGGTTCCGGTTTTAACTTTGCACGCGGGTCTGAATCCCAGTTCATGCACTACACTCAGCCTCTGCGAGGCTTGACAAACGAAGACGTAAGGCTGAGTTATCAATATAGCTAACAGCACATACAAAGAGATGCAAAACGCATCTCTTTATTTTTTTTCGCAAAATTTGTCCTGTTTTAATTTTTTCGGCATATTACAAGAAAGAAAACTAAAGTCAAGGAGAAAAATATGCGCAAAAAAGATTCAAACGACGGACAGTTAAGCCTTTTTGAACCTGCTGAGGAGAAAATCATAAAGCAGGAATATTCAGATATTATGAAACAGTCATATATTGACTATGCAATGAGTGTAATTATCGCAAGAGCAGTTCCGGATATCCGTGATGGTCTTAAACCGGTACAGCGCCGTATCTTGTATGATATGGGTGCAGAACTAGGCTTGGATTACAACAAGCCATACAGAAAATCAGCTCGTATCGTCGGTGATACAATGGGTAAATTCCACCCGCACGGAGACTCATCCATTTATGACGCAATGGTAGTGATGGCGCAGGATTTTAAGCGTGAAATCCCGCTTGTTGACGGTCATGGTAATTTTGGCTCTATTGAGGGTGACGGTGCCGCTGCTTCACGATATACGGAAGCAAGACTGCAGAAGATTGCACAGGAAAATTACCTTGCTGACCTGGACAAAAAAGTTGTGGATTATGTCCCGAACTATGACGAGACAGAAAAAGAGCCGGAAGTGCTGCCCGCAAAGATTCCAAACTTCTTAATCAACGGTTCTGAAGGTATCGCTGTCGGTATGACCACTTCAACACCGTCTCATAACCTGGTGGAAGTATTGAAGGCAGAAGAATATTTAATGGATTCACCGGACGCCAGCATCGAAGAATTGATGGAATTCGTGAAAGGCCCGGATTTCCCGACCGGCGGTATTGTCGCAAACAGCGATGACCTTTTGGAGATTTACAAGACCGGAACCGGAAAAATCAGGGTGCAGGGCAGGGTGGTGCATGAAAAGAACAGGCAGTCAAACCGTCTTGTCATTACAGAAATTCCATACACAATGATTGGAGCCGGCATTGCAAACTTCTTAAATGATGTGGCATTGTTAGTTGATTCAAAACAGATTCCGGACATCGTGGATATTTCCAACCAGTCATCAAAAGAAGGCATTAAAATTGTTCTGGACTTAAAGAAAAACGTATCAGAAGAAGACGCAGAAAAAATTAAGACAATCCTGCTTAGCAAAACGAAACTGGAAGACACCTTTGGTGTCAACATGCTCGCAATCGCTGACGGTCGCCCGGAAACCCTTTCCTTAAAATCTGCATTGGAATACCACATCAACTTCTTATTTGATGTAAACCAGCGAAAATACACAACAATGCTTACAAAAGAAAAAGAAAAAGCAGAAGTGCAGGAAGGTTTAATCAAAGCGATTGATGTTTTGGATGCCGTGATTGAGACAATCAGGGGCAGCAAAACAAAAGCAGAAGCAAAAGAATGCTTAATGACAGGTAAGGTTGATAATGTTAAATACCGCATCGCGGAAGACAAGAAGATTGCAAAGACCTTTGATTTCACAGAAATGCAGGCTGACGCAATCCTGGATATGCGTCTTTCACGTCTGATTGGTCTGGAATTGGAAGCATTAAAAAAAGAAAATGAAAAGACCAAAAAGAATATTGAAAAATATACAAAAATCCTGAGTGATAAAAAGTATATGAAAAAAGTAATCAAAGATGATTTAGAACGTATCATCAAGGAGTATGGGCAGCCGAGAAAAACAAGCATTAAAAATATCGCAAAAGCGGTAATAAAAAAAGAAGCACCGAAGGCTTTTAAAGAAGTTGTGCTGATGGACAAATTTGGATATGTCAGGGCTGTGAGTGATACGGTCTATGAAAAAAACAAGGAAGCAGCAGACTCTGAGAGCAAATGGGTCATCCCGGTGATGAGCGATGATAAGGTTGTGTTCATTACAGAAAACGGAATCATGCATACCGTGCCAGCAAATAAGATTCCATTTGGCAAGTTTAGGGACAAGAGTATTCCGGTTGATAATGTTTCAACGCTGGATACTACGACAGACCTTATTCTGTATGCTGAAGCGATGAAAGATATGGCATGCGAAAAGGTTGTCAATAATTATATTATGGTAACTAATTTGGGCGGCGTAAAGAAACTGCCTGGTATTGAATTTAACGTAAAATCAAAAAATACCAAATACATCAAGCTGAAAGACGGCGAGGTATGCACGAATTTTGTGAAAGTAGAGAAAAGTGAGCCTGAAATCGTGCTTGTAAGTGAAGCCGGAAGGTTCTTGCGGTTTGCTGCGGCAGACATCCCGGAGAAGAAACGAGGTGCTGGAACGGTTGCCGGTATCGCGATGAAGGACGGTGAAAAACTGAGTGATGTGTTCTTTGTATGGCAGGAGGATGTAAAGAAGGTGGCTGAAGCTGGAGACGAAGAGACGCCGGCGAGAGAGAATAGCGAGGAAAAGAATAAAGATGATGCCGGAAGTGTAAACATGATGCTGGAAGCAATGCCGGCAGGCGGGAAAGAAATGCCTGTAGATGAAACGGCGGCAGCGAAAGGTGACAACCTGCCTGCAGAAGAGCAGCAGCCGGCTGAATTGATATTAACCTTAAAGAACAAAAAACAGATTCCATTCTCTAAACTGGCGAAAGCAAAAAGGGGAGGAAAAGGAACACTTAAAAAAATATAATATAGCGAAAGCAGGAGGTGTACAGTATGTGGCTTTGGGTTGTAGTGGCTGTGGCGGCTGCAGTGCATGCGGCGGTCATTAGTGATGATGAGAACAGGCGGATACAAAATGCTAAAGACGAAATTTTCAATAAATATACAAGAATGCACTAAGCGCTAAAAAAAAGAAAGAAGCAACGGGTGTCCGTTGTTTCTTTCTTTTTTTGCTGTCAGGAATTCTGGCCTTTATATCTAAGATGCTGAAAAACGACAAAGCAAAAAAAAGAGTGAATACATTACCATCCGGTACCATCAAATTCACCATCAAATTCACCATCAAATTCACCATTTTCAGAGGCTTCAATCACTATGTTTCTTTCGTCTGGAGTTAATTCAGAAAAGAAATTAAATATCCGAAGCATGGCCTTAAAGCTGATTTGCTCGGCGCGAAGAACACTGTGAGTTTCCTTAACTACATCTTTCGCTCCAATCTGGCACTGCATAGATTCAATGATTGCCTGATATGCCTTGCAGAGGTTGTCTGGCTCGCCGTTCAGATAGTCCAGGCGTTCTTTTAACTCTCCGCGAAGATATCTAACGGCAGTTTTCTTTTCCTGTCTTTCTGTCTGTGTTAAACATTTTTCCATATTAATTTCTCCTTTCGTGCTTGCAAAATATCTTTCATATCTAATATGCAGGAAAGCAAGACAACAAAAAAGAGCCGCAAGAACGGCTCAAGTTGTGACTGATGTTCAAAGTCCAGTAACGACTTTGCTAGCAAGTTAATACCATCCATGATTATTAAATTCGTTGTTTTTATACGCATCAATCACTGCATCTTTTTCTTCTTGTGTCATGTCAGAAAAGAAATTAAATGCACGAATTAACGTCTCAAATCCAATTTTCTCATTACCAAGAAAATCATGAGTTTCTTTGATGATATCTCGTACTTCAAGCTGATGCTGCATTGAGTCAATAATTGCCTGATAAGCCTTGCAAAGATTGTCCGGCTCTCCGTTCAGGTACTCCAAACGTTCTTTTAGTTCCTCACGCAAGTATTTAATGGCGGCTTTTTTTTCTTTTTTCTCTTCTGGCGTTAAACATCTTTCCATGTTAATTGCTCCTTTCGTTTTTGTAGAATATGTTTCGTATCTAATATGCAAAAAAACAACAATTAAAAAAAGCCGTCCGTAGAAACGGACGACTTAAATAGCTGAAAAAGTTAAATCGGAAGCACATACTCCATAATCTGTACATCCTCAAGTACCATAGACGGATATCTTTTTTTAAACGTTTCTTTGGCCTCGTCCATGGACTGCGCCGGGAATTCGTCAAAAATAACATCACCATAAACATTCCGCCAGTTTCCCTGGATTTTTGCTTGCGAATTGCGGATTTTTGAAGACGCAATCGTAACAACGTAATGCTTAAATTCAGGACGAAGAGCACGGATAGCTACCTGATAAGCCTGACACAGCGCATCAGGCTTTCCTTCAAGACTCTTGAGTCTAAAATTTAACTCCTCCTGAAGGTATTTTGCTGCTGCTTCTCTTTCTTCGCTTGTTTCTGCTTTGATTTTTTCTACCATTTTTTTAATTCCTTTCCTGTTAAAAATATTTGCACATATAAAATGCAGAAAAATATATAAAAAGAAAATGCGCAAAAATTGCTGTTTATGACAAAAATTTCGGCATATTGTATGTAGAAAATAGTGGTTGAAATATAGGGGTAAGTACTGAAAAGTACTGAAAGAAATGTACGAAAAAGAAAAGAAAAAGAGCGAGGTGACTTAAGTACCTGAGTCTCCGCCGAAAAATCGGAGGAGGCTCTTTGTTTTGTCTTCACTGAAATCATACATATTAATTACGAAACAATATTTTTTCAATAAGAAAGGAGATAAAAAAATGGTAGAAACAAATATTACTCTCGAAACATTCGAAAACATCGTCATTTCTCTTCTGAAAGAAAAAGGATACGACACAGAAATTGTGACCTGGAGCGGAACTCGTGGCCCTGAGCATCGCCTGGTAAGAAAAAAGGTTAAAAAAGCAGGCTCTAAATTAAGGGTTACAGCATCTGTCAAGATTGAGTTTATCTACAACCACTATATGGAAATGCTTTCAAAGGGCAAACCTCCACTCCTTGATGATGTCGTTGATAGTATCATCAGTGATTTGGAAAGCGAACTTCCTGCAGAACTGAATGATATCGCAGATAAAATACATTCATGGGACTGGGTTAAAGACAGACTGATTCTTTCACTGTACAATACAGAGCTTCACAAAGAGTATCTAAAAGATAAAATTTACGATACGATTGATGACCTGGCTATTACCCCGCGAATCTGCGTTAATGTAAGCAATAATGGGATTGCAAGTACCCTGATTGACTATCATATGCTGAAAGACTGGGGAGTAGCAAGAGAAGATGTTATGCAGCAGGCAAAAATTTCTTCTCCGCAGCTACTTCCACTATCTATCACCGATGCAAGAAGCCTGCTTTTTGGATTTCCTAGCAGTAATCTTATTGATATCAACGCTCAGAAAATCAGTGATGTGATAAGTGTACCTGGAATGTATGCTCTCACCACAAGCATGAAAACGTCAGGGGCCTCAATATTCTACGAAGGAGTACTAGATGAACTCTCAGATATTTTTGGAAGGTTTTTCTTTATCATTCCATCAAGCCTCTGCGAGGTCATAGTCATACCGGGAGATAAGGCTATGCCGCCAGAAGAACTTTCAGAAATGATAAAAAGTGTCAACAGCAGTAATAGCATTGTCAAACCGGAAGAAGTATTAGCCAACCATGCATATGTATATTATCATGGCAAGGTTTCTGCTTACGTCTAATACATATTGTTTTTACATTTTTTTCTTAAGCCCGATTTATTCGGGCTTATTTTTTTTGTGAAATTTCGCATATTGTAATTGTATAAAAAAAAGTAAAAGGAGTACAGATATGCAGGCAATAAAAATAAACCCAGAAGCCAAAAAAAGCATCTCTTGGATTCTACTAATAGCCTTACTCGCAACAGTAGTTTTAGTTGCACTGGATGTTAAGTATCACAATAAATACGCTGATTTTCAAGCTGTAGATGCTGTCATCTCTGACGTAACGCGTCATGTAACAAAGTCCCCATCATCAAAGAATCGAACTTCATACACAAATTCTATAACATACGAATATGAAGCCGCAGGAAAGACGTATACGGCAACGCGAAGAGAATTTACCAGGATTGGTAAAACCGAAGGTGAAAAAGTATCTATAAAATACAACCCAGACCATCCAGAAGAAATACAGCAGACGTATACTCAAAGCATGTGTATGATAATCACTGCGTTACTACTATTTGGCGATTGGTTTTTATGGATGTGTGTGAGACAAATGCAAAAAGAAAAAGAAAAGAAGGAGATGCGGGGAGAGATTTAAAAGATTTCTGGACAAAAAAAATGACAATGCATTATAGAATGCATTGTCATTTTTTTTGTATATAAGTTAACATGCCAAGTTGAGGCAAAACCCATCAGGATTACCTAAATAAGTCTGCAAGAATCTGATTTGCTGTTTTATTCATATATCCGTTTGGGTCAGCAAGAGTGGAGCGGTTCCATCTCAAATACTTTCCATTCCTAATGTAGTTGCCGCTGGTTGTGTGGTAATTATATTTTGTATAACCGGAATACCTTGACATATATTTTCTGGCTAAAGCAACGGCCTCGCTATCGTAATTTCCTCCAGGCGTGCTAGTGCCAGAAATCTGACATCCCGCCTGCGGAGTGGAATGCACTATCACGACGCTTTTATCAGAGCACTGTCCGATGACTATCCACGTATGTCCGTTATTATAGCCCACATCACCAGGCTTTAAAGTCCAATTGCTAGATGCAAGGTCACTTTGGTCTAAAACCTGCCCCCATCCAAGAGAACGATAATACGACCCGACTTCTGCTGCAACTACGGTATAGCCATATCCGACGCCGGAACGCTGCTGCATAACCTGGTATGCGGCCCATCCAACAAACCCGGAACAATCAAGCCCTTTTGCGCGGTTCCCATCAGATAAATCACGATAATCATTATAGTCATAGCTACTGTCTTGGCTGTTGTACCATTGCTGCCAACGAGGGCTTAGGCCTTTTCTGGTTGAATCATTCCAGCCTCCTCCCCATACATAAAGGGCTTTTCCGACAGGCTGCAATGCGCCAAGAAGATAATTTTTTATTGTTTTAGATGATGAGGGGTTTACTGTATGCGAACCGGTATCTGTATTAACAGTGAGAATTCCGTTACTGTTAAATGAATATACCTTTCCATTTATGGTTTTTGAACCAATAACCATCTGACCATTCGTGTTAAAGTAACGTTTATTTCCATTTGTGTCTGTAATCCACCCTGAAGCCATAACTCCGGTTTTGGTGTAAAAATAATAATATGGGTTGCCAACCCTTTTGAGACCAATATACATGACTCCATCAGATGTACTGAAATAACGCTTGTTTTTCTTTCTGTCCTGCATCCAGCCCGTTGCCATGACTCCTTTCCCCTTAGTAAAATATCTATAATTTCCTTTATGGTCCTTGAGCCAGCCAGTAGCAAGGATGCCAGATGGCTTATACAAGTAATACTTTTTGCCATTTATCGTCATCCATCCTGTTTTCATATAACCTGTTGACGGGTCAAAATATCGTTTTTGGCCTTTTGAATTCTTTATCCATCCAGTGACCATTACTCCTGATTTACTTGTAAAATAGCGTTTTTTGCCAGTATTATCCTTTGCCCAGCCTTTTATCTGCGCACCTGTTCTTGTGTTGAAATAATACTTTTTACCATTGAGAGTCAGCCATCCCTTTACCTTAGTCCCGTTTCTAACATAATATGTTTGTCTGCCAGATGTCACAAACCCATTTTTCTTTGTAGCCGCCTGAGCGGATGTCATAGTGAATATTGTGATGATTGATACAAATAAAAGCATGACTAAGAACTGCATGCCTCTTTTCTTGTATGGTTCCATCGTGTCCTCCTTTAATCTGTAGTCTTTTGTCTTCAATAATTAATATGTAAAATATCTGTAATAATTTAACGCAAAAATAATATTTTGTAAAAAAAGGCACCCCGCAAATACGGAAAGCGCCTTTAAAGTGTTAGTCGTTAGCCAGAAAGTACAGTATTCCGACAGACGGCCATGGTTAATATATTACTGTCACCTGCAGGTAACTATATATAAACTGTCCTGCTTCTGTTTTGAGTAGAACTCTACATCACCAGAACAGAGAAGCCAAAAGCGGGACTCGGACCCGCGACCTGCTACTTACGAGATAGCTGCTCTGCCAGCTGAGCTATTTTGGCATTTGTATCCTTACTATTTTAATATGCCGAAAAAATAAAAATACGTAACACAAATTTGCAAAAAAAACAAAAAAAAATTGCAGGCCTCAAGAAGTAGGCCTGCTCAATTTAAGTTATATTATTTTTCTCGACTCGTCATTAATGTCTGCTGATGTTAATAGGTTTGTTTTAGCTTTACGGTCGCGCGTAAGCCTTAAAGCATGTTTACTGATAGCCTCATCCAAAATATTTCTTACTGTTCTTGCATTACCAAAGTCTGCTTTATGAAGCTCAATTTTATATCGTTCACGGAATTTTTCCATTCCTTCTTTACTGACTTTTAATCCAGCACCATTGGCCATTGATTTAAAAATCGCAGACGCTTCATCAACTGTATAATCCGGAAACTCCAGATAGTCTTTAATACGAGAACGGAACCCCGGGTTGGAAGAGAGCAATTCAGCCATTGGCTCCGTGTATCCAGCAAGAATTAAAACAAACTTGCCACGCATATCTTCCATGAGTTTGATAAGAGTGTCAACCGCCTCATTTCCATACCCTTCAGCCATTGAATAAGCCTCATCAATAAATAAAACTCCACCCATAGCATATTTGACTAAGATTTCAGCCTTCATACCGCCTGCACCTGGCGCGGAGGCTTTCAAAAGGTTGCCATCAACCTCTATGCACTGATTTTTTTGGATGATTTTATTCTTATATAAAAAGCCTGTTAAAATCCTGGCAAATGTAGTCTTGCCGGTACCAGGGGCGCCATAAAAAACATAATGCGAGCTGAAGCCTTCCCCTTTTTTGCCCTGCTGCTTATCATAGTTTGCTCTTGCAACGATTTCCTCGATTTTTTCCTTAACGCAATCCATACCGGATAATGCAGCCATATCTCGCTCGGGATTTTTAGAGCCGGCATGCGTTGCTTTTCGGATTGTAGAATCGGGAAGAACACGGTTCATTTCCTCTTTACGCTGTTTATCGTATTCTTTTCGTTCTTTGTCAGAAAGCTTAAAATAGTCAAAACTGCTTGTCATACCGAACGCGTCAACGTTTTTGTTGTATTTTGATTTTTCATACCATGTGTTGCATGTTTTAAATGCGACAACCCAGACAACACATACAATACAGACAACGACCATATTATCAGAAACGAAACTGATTAGATTAAAGCCAGGACGCGTTGTAAGATAGTAGATGCCTCCACATGGAATTATGATAAGCAGAATCAATGATAAGAATGATAGCCAATATTTTATCGTTTTCATTTTTTTGTCTCCTTTAACTTATTTTTTGGGGTTTGCCAAATGTTTTTGACTAATCCATAGCCGAAACTCGACACCAAATCTAGCTTCGCTGGCGAGTTATCAATTTCAATCTCTGCACTCAGCCTTACGGCTTCGCTTGACATTTGCTGCGCAAATTGGTACCGAGCCGATACGGCGAGGTATCAAAGTTAGCCTCGGTTCTCCCGCCCGTCGATAATAATATGCAGAATTTTATCGCAAAAAGATATGTTTAATAAAAAAATAAAAAACGAACATATTTTCGCTTTTTTATTGTCTTAGTCCAGTCTATTGTTATTTAACTATGATATTATACACCCATAAATCAAGAACACATGTTCTGATTTTACTAAAAGATGGTAGCCGTAATAAAAATATGACAACAAATAGATTGAAAATAAGAGGTGATATATAGCGTTTTATTTTTATTTACGGCAATTTCCCACATCTACATCTGGAATCAAATCCTTACAATCGTATCGTGGAGACTCCAGAAACCCATCTTTTTATCATACAATCGCAACTAAAATAGTTGTCACAGAGGTTCATCCTGAATATACAGCCCGCCCGGCAAGCGAGTGTTTACCTCAAAATACTTTGGCTGCATATTCTTAGTGAATGTCTACTGATTTCCACAAACCATATTTTCAGGATTTTTTTTAATCCAGCATATTAAATTCGTAACAACAGTTTATACAAAGAAAAGGAGACAATGTTATGAATTTAATAAACGAAGAAGGATTTTCTCACCTTCATGTCCATACAGACTATAGTTTACTTGATGGACTTGGAAACGTAAAAGATTACGTAGCACGTGCCAAAGAACTTGGTATGAATGCATTGGCTTTCACGGACCATGGCACAATGGCCGGATTGGTAACTGCATATGACGAATGCAAGAAAGAAGGAATTAAATTTATCGGCGGTTTTGAGGCTTATGTTGCACCATATGGAAAAACCAGATTTGAAAAAAAAGGATTGGAAGGAAAGGCTTATAACCATCTGATTATCTTATTTAAAAATGAAATTGGTTATAAAAATGGTTGCATCCTGTTGACGAGAAGCCATACAGAAGGATTTTATTACAAACCACGTATTGACTTCGATTTGCTTAAAGAGCACAGTGAAGGTCTTGTTGTAATGTCTGCCTGCCTTGCAGGAGCAGTCCCGCAGGCCATCGTAAAAGGTGACGTTGAACTGGCAAAAAGAATCATCATGGAATATAAAGAGGTATTCGGTGAGGATTACTACCTGGAAATCCAGGACCATGGAATTCCTGATGAAAGAACAGTAATCACTGAACTACTAAAGCTGTCAAAAGAATGTGGGGTAAAACTTATCGCCACAAATGACTGCCATTACGTTAACAAAGAAGACAAAGAGGCTCATAACTGGCTACTTTGTATGCAGATGGACAAGAAAATTAATGAGGATAACCGAATGGTTAACTCCGGAGATTATTATTTGAAATCAAAAGAGGAGATGCTTGAACTTTTCCCTTATTGCGCAGAAGCAATTTACAATACACAAGAAGTCGTAAAAAAATGCAATTTTGAATTTGAATATGGACATTACCGAATGCCTAAAGTGCATGTCCCGGAAGAGTATAATAACGATTATTACGCATACCTGAAGGATGAAGCATGGAAAGGCTTTGAAGAAAGGTATCCTTTAGGCCATGTAAGAAGAGAAATTGCAAAAGACAGATTAAACTACGAGCTTGGAATTGTTAAGGAGATGGGGTTTGCACAATACTTCCTTGACATCAGAAAGACAATTGTGCATTCAAAAGACAATGGTATCCTTGTCGGCCCTGGCAGAGGGTCCGGTGTTGGAAGCTGTATGAATTATTGCCTGAGAATTACAGACCTTGACCCATTGCAGTATGACCTTCTGTTTGAACGTTTTTTAAATCCAGAAAGAATATCAATGCCGGATATCGACACCGACTTTGAATACCTCAGAAAGGATGACGTTATAGCAGCAGAAGCCGATGATTACGGTCATGACTGTTTTGCCAAAATCGAAACCTTTGGTACTATGCAGGCAAAAAATGTTTTAAAAGGATGCGCAAAAGTATCTGGAATTGAGAATCATGTTGCAGTTGGTAATAAACTGGCGAAATTTATCAATGAAAACCATGACTTAAAAACAGAATGGGGAATGAATCCTGAGCTTCAGATATATGTACATAGCGACCCACGACTTGAAAAAATATGGGAAATTGCACTGAAGCTTGAAGGTGTAAAGAAATCCGCCGGAACACATGCCTGCGGACATATCCCGACACCGATTCCATGTGAACAGTTGTTCCCATGCAGGGTTGATTCTGAATCTGGGCTGCTTGTTTGCGAATATGATATGAACCAGGCCGAGCATCTCGGAAATCTGAAAAAAGACCTCTTGATGCTGAGAAACCTGACAATCATTGACGCGGCACAAAGAGAAATCAAAAGAAGGACAGGAAAACAGATTCCACTCTGGACTAAAGAAATCCTAAACGATAAAAAAGCACTGAAAATGATTTCCGATGGAGACACAAACGGTGTATTCCAGCTGGAATCTGATGGAATGAAAAAATTCATGAGGCAGTTGCAGCCTGACTGTTTTGAGGATATCATCGCGGGAGTTGCCCTTTATAGACCAGGTCCTATGGATTATATTCCGGAATATATCAGAAATAAACATAATCCGAAAGGAATTGTGTATGATACACCAGAATTAAAATCAATTCTTGAATCTACATATGGAATCATCGTTTATCAGGAGCAGGTCATGCTAATCGTGCAAAAACTGGCCGGATTCTCAATGGGCCGTGCCGATGTAGTGCGTAAGGCAATGGGAAAAAAGAAACAGGAAATCATGGACCAGGAGGGACCACACTTTATTTGTGGTGATGAAAAACTTGGTATTGATGGCTGTGCAAAAAGAGGAATCTCTAAAGCAGTCGCGACAAAAATCTGGGACCAGATGGTTGATTTTGCGAAGTACGCTTTCAATAAAAGTCACGCTGCAGCATATGCTGCAATCAGCTTGCAGACGGCCTTCTTGAAAGCGAATTACCCTCTTGAATTTGCAATGGGTCTTTTAACATCTGTTATGGATAACTCCGATAAGTTGATGAAATATGTTAATGCCTATCGTCTGGCGGGGACAAAGATTTTACCACCAGATGTTCAGAAATCGCAGTATGGTTTCTCCATTGAAACAGACGAAAATGGCGTAGAATGTATCCGTTTTGGCTTGTTCGCAATTAAAAAAGTTGGAGACGGCATTGCAAAGAGCATTCCAGCAGAGAGAACGGCTAAGCCATATACATCATTATATGATTTCATCGAAAGACATTCAGATGCGAATAAGGATGTTTTTGAAAATCTAGCCGCATCAGGTGCGCTGGATTCATTTGGATATACACGACATACTTTGATTGAAGGCATCGGAAGCATGGTTGCCGCTATCAAGAAAGCAAACAAATCAAAAGACGAGAATCAACTTACTCTGTTTGATTTCGGGCTTGAAACAGACAAGGGGGTATACGACCTTCCAGAACTTCCGGAACTTGAATATCTCGAACTTTGCAGAAAAGAAAAAGAGTCCACTGGAATGTATGTAACAAAACATCCGGCCTCCTGTATCGTTGACATTACGAAGAAGCATGGTGCAGTAGATATTGCTGATATTACCAGAGAAGATTCTTTAATTAATGAAAATGAAGAAGTTTATATTGGAGGAGTCATTACGGGCATCAAAAAGAAAATCACCCGAAATGGAAACATCATGATGATTTTGGATGTTGAGGATACAACCGGACATATCGATGTACTGCTGTTTGAATACGGAATTCAGAAATATCAGTCAGAATTAAAAGAAGACGGACTTGTATTTATCAAGGGAAAGGTCAGAGGAACTGGCGAAAACAGCTCTCTAATCCTTCAGACAGCCAATGCATTAAAAGATGTATCTTCAACGCTTTGGATTGGAACAGACGATGCTTCGCTGAATAACCTCAGGCACACAGCAAAAAATTTCATGAAAAATAATCCTGGAATAGGTGACTATTTGAGAATCGCGTCTAAAACATCAAAAAGGCAGGAATTTCTCGGAGACATTGCTATCAACGATGAGCTACTCCAGAAGGCCAGAATCCAGTTTGGAAGCGAAAATATAATAGTAAGGAAAAACAAAAAATAAATTCATAGATAGATATATGGCGGCTGCTGTAAGCAGGCAGCTGCTATTTTTACGCCTATTTTTTGACGGCCAATCGTTATTTTATCTGTTAAATTCTGCATTTTGTAATTAGAAACAATTTACAGAAGAGCAGGGATGATAAAAGATGAGCGGAAATTGGGTATTAAAAGTATACATAAAAGAAAATACACCAAAACGAATAAGCAAAATGGTGCAGAAAAAAAATACAAAATATAAGAAAAACTGTTGTGTAAACAATTATATAGATAAGCCCAAAAAAATAATCAAAAAGTTGAAACTGGCAGGCGTGAGGTATGAATGCTACCGAGTTGAATATGAACGTGCTTCCAATTATCGCCAGGTATTTTTTTCAAGAACATCCGGGCCATACCGATGCAGATATTGCAACAAGAGACTATCAAAAAAGAATGTATTTGTAGACCATATCATCCCCGTCGCGAAAACACAAAAAAACGCAATAGCAAGAATACTGTTGTCCATGAAAGGATGCAGCAGCGTCAATGATATAAAAAACCTGGCGCCAGCATGCCGAAACTGCAACCTAAAGAAATCAGACAAAATGGGCATGTGGATATTCAGAGGATGGCTTGGAAGATACCGTACATACTGGGTTGTATTGAATATCATAAAAGCTTTAAGCGTTTTACTGATGATATTAGGAATATTGTATATCTTTGGAATATTTACGAAGTTCTGACAGCTCAGCAGAGAACGCTGAGCCAGTGACTGATAGCAAATCTACTTACCGAAGAGCATAAAAAAAGGAAACACACTTATCGTGCGTTTCCTGCTGGTGATTTTATTTAATATTACCTCCTTTCAAAGTATCGCTTAAGTTTTCCGACTCTGTCACGGCAGAAGCAGAATATGAGTGACTCGCTCTAGGAACGGAATTTCCATATACAGGTGTTTTCATCAGGTTTGTCATAAAAATAAATGTACAGATAAAAACCAGGATACCTCCTAAAACAAATAATGCCTTGCTCGATGCATTGCTGCGATACTCTTTCATCATTTAGTATCTCCTTTCTTTGTACTGATTAATATTGACATACATAAAATGATAGACCGAAAAAAAAATAAAAAAATTTTTCAAAAAAAATCCGCAAAAAAACAAAAACACATAAAAAAGTACGCATATTACTTTGGCGAGAGGAGGAGACCGCCTTCTAAAAGTAAACCCTGGGAGAAGCTTACGCTCCCCTGACACAAGTATTGGGACAAAAACACGATTGCATTTTAAGAAAGAGGTGTAGATGTTTATGGGAAATAAAACATATCAGAACTATATGAGTGACGCAGACATCATCGAGGTGTACAAAAAAGACCGAAAAGCAGGAAATGAAAAGATGATTGAAAAGTACCGAGACTATATTTATTATGTAATCAAAAAATACTATCCAACATTCCATAACGAAACTCCTGATATGTTCCAGCACGGAGCAATTGGTATGATGAATGCCATGACAAGTTATGATGCCAGCAAAGGAGCGTTTACGACACACTGCACACCTTATATAAAGAAAGAAATCAGTAAATACGTGCGATTCATGGCTTCCGAGTCTTCAGAATATTTTGCTTCATTACATACTGCCGTGGAACGCGCAAAGACAAAGATTGAAACAAATGGCCAGGAAGTGACCGTAGAGAATATCGCAGAAGCAACCGGGCTTAGTCATAAAATAGCCAAAAGAGAGCTTAAAGTAGACCACACGAAAGTATCTTATGAAGTGCTGGCAGAGGTCGGCACCAGCATGTCCCTGACGGATGATTTTATTGTGGATGACATCCTGTCTGGAATCCCTCCGGAAAGCAGCTGTGTGATTAAGATGAAGGTTGTAGACGGTCTTCCGTTTACAACTATTGCAAAGCAGCTCGGAAAAACTGTTTTCCGGGTAAGACAGGATTATCATGACGGAATTGGGATGCTGAGGGAGAAGATGGCGTGTTGATGGAGGGATAAAAAAACAAAACATAAACATCGATTTATCAAATAATGAACAAAAAAGGAAGAGGGGAAGAAGAAAGGTAAGAAGAAAAAAAAGGAAAGAAAAGAAAGAGATGAGGAGATGAGACAGGTAAGGTAAGGGCTGCCGCCACAAAAGCATTTGTGGCGGCAGCCCTTTGTTGTTTGATGTGTTAATTTGAAATTTTTGTGTAGGTGTCGGCGACGTTGGATGGGAACTTTCCGGAGGTGAAGGTCTCACCGGCGGTGTTCTGCCAGGTGCCGTGGAGATAGTAACCCGTGCCGACGAATTTAAAGTTGGTGCCGGTGGTTAGGCTGGTGAGTGAGGAACAGTTGTAGAACATGTAATTCATATTCGTCACCTTCTGCGTATCTAATGGCGTTAAATCCAGGCTCGTCAAGCCAGAGCAGCCGGAGAACATGTAACCCATATCCGTCACGTTCTGTGTATCCAGCGGAGTTAAATCCAGACTCGTCAAGCCAGAGCAGCCGGAGAACATCCAACTCATATTCATCACGTTCTGTGTATTCAGCGGAGTCAAATCCAGGCCTGTCAGGCCGGAGCAGCCGGAGAACATGTATCCCATATCCGTCACATTCTGCGTATCCAGCGGTGTTAAATCCAGGCTCGTCAGACTTGAACAACCGGAAAACATAAAGTACATATTTTCTACATTTTGTGTTTTAAACGAAGAAATGTCGAGATTAGTTAATTTTTTGCAACCGGTAAATCCACCAAACATATTACTCATGTCTTTGACATTTTGAGTATTAAACGATGTTAAATCCAGACTTGTAAGGCTGGAACAGTTGGAAAATATATGATTCATATCTGTGACATTTGATGTATCCAGCGATGTCAAATCCAAACTCGTCAGACTTGAACAGCCGGAAAACATGTAGCTCATATTTTTTACTTTCTGTGTATTTTTTAAAAAAGCCAACCCTATATTGTTCAATTTACGACAATCGTAAAACATATACTCTGTACCTCTTATGTTCGACATATCCATATTTGATGAATTTATACTCGTTAAACTCCTACAATTCTCAAACATACCGTTGATATCAATAAATGGTATGCCAATAGGCTGTTTCTGCGCATGACCGCATATACCTGTTAGTTTTTGTGAGAAGTTCGGAAGCGATACTGTTTCGAGTTTCGTGCAATTAGAAAAAATATCATATGCACTGGTTACATTTTCTGCATTCATTTTTGAGCAATCAACGTTTTTTAAATTTGTACAATATACAAACATGTATGACATATCAGTAACATTTTGTGTATTGAAAGAATTTAAGTTTAGTTCTGTTAAGCTTTCGCAATAAAAAAATAAGTTTTCCATGTCTGTTACTTTTGATGTATTTAATGACGATAAATCTAATGTGATTAGCCCTGAGCAATTTGCGAACATATCATCCATTCTTGTTACATTTGACGTATCCAGCGGAGACAAATTCAGATTTGTAAGACCGGAACAGCCGCAGAACATTTCACTCATATCCGTCACGTTCTGCGTATTTAGCGGCGTTAAATCCAAGCTCGTCAGGCCAGAGCAACAGTAGAACATTCCACCCATATTCGTCACGTTCTGTGTATTCAGCGGAGTCAAATCCAGGCCTGTCAGGCCGGAGCAGCCGGAGAACATGTATCCCATATCCGTCACATTCTGCGTATCCAGCGGTGT